>JAJFLO010000075.1 GCA_021772675.1 Verrucomicrobiota bacterium
ATAAGGCCTTTATTGTTTATTTCAAGTAAAATATAAAAAAATAAACTATTTTAATTAGTGACCACAATATTTACATAGAAATATATGTAAATTACTATTATATATTTGGTTAGCTTAAAATATGCCCTCGAAGATCCGGTACTATGTCAAATTTTTGCATCAGCATGTTTACTATAAAAAGTCGACTATTCAACTTTATTATCAGTTTGCGATTGTTGAATAGATGTCATATATAAAAAAAGCATACGAACGAGCATATGGAAGTTCCATGGCAATTCTACAGGAGACACTATTTGCCATACTACATTATTCATGAATTCGTATAGACGATGGAGGCATCGCTCTATTTTTACCCTTTCGTTCACAAGATTATCGGCTCGAAACAAATGAATTTGAGAAATGAATAATTGGTTATTATTTCCGCATGCCTCTTGCAAATATATATTTGACCGCACATCATTCTATTTAAGGCTCATTCGAAAAGCTATCACGTGACCTTTTCAAACGGGCTTAAAATAGCATCCACACTCATAAAAAGCGTGTGAGGGAAGACAGATTGATGCCCTTCTGCTGTACCACAAGATATAAATAGATTTTTGTAAGAGATTCATACTAAAAGTTTTAGGTGAATACTTAATAATGTTATGATCCAAATCGACCAGATAACTCACCAATACCAGGGACAAAGTCAACCAGCATTAAGAAACATCCAACTTAAAATTGAAAAAGGAACTCTTTTTGGGCTGCTTGGCCCAAACGGTGCAGGTAAAACGACCCTTATCTCAATCTTAACTGGTATAATCCCCCCGCAAACTGGCAACATAACAATCAATGGCCTGTCTCTTAAAAACCACCTCCCAGAAATACAAAGTGTGAGCGCCCTTGTACCACAAGATTATGCCTTCTATCCAACCCTTACAGCATTGGAAAACCTTGAGTTTTTTGCAGGCATGTTCGAGATAGCAAAGGGTAATATTAAATCCAGAATTGAAAATAGTATTCAAATTACGGGGTTAAATAAGGTTAAAGGCCACAAAGCACATTATTATTCAGGTGGATTGAAACGGAGGCTCAACCTAGCGATTGCACTGTTGAGCAATCCTAAAATACTGTACCTGGATGAACCCACGGTTGGCATTGATCCACAGTCTCGAACCTTTATTCTGGAAACAATAAAGGCATTGGGGCAAGATGGCACAACGATCATTTATACATCTCACTATATGGAAGAAGTTGAGTTTCTCTGCAAAAAGATTGGCATCCTTGACAGAGGAAAACTTATCGTTCATGGGCGCCTCAGCACCCTACTACATGATCATGGCAGCCAAAAATTAAAATTTCAACTTAAAGCACCTGCTAGTAAATTCTGTATGGAACAAATCAAAAAAATCACGTCCTTGATAATGCAGGACAATGAAACCATTGCATGTACGATTGAACAGCCAACACAAGTTTATGATCTTATGAACTGCTTAAGTGAGCACGGACAAATTGTACAAAATCTTCATTATGGCGCTAATAACCTGGAAGAACTTTTTTTGTCACTTACAAATCGTTCGCTGAGAGATTAAAAATGATACGTTTATCTGCTTCTATAAAAAAGGAATTTTTATTGCTCAGCCGAGACGTTCATGCGTTACTTGTCTTGTTTATAATGCCTGCCATTTTTATTCTTATCATGTCTTTTGCCATGCAAGATGGATTGTCTAGCCAGGGAAAAATCAGTATAACTATTTCTCTGATCAATCTAGACCAATCTAACCATTCTGAGCAATTGATTAAGAATCTAATGAGCATTGATCAATTTAGGTGGGATCAACTATCACCCGAATCTCTGGAAAGCCAAAAACAGGCTCTATTGGCTGATAAAGTTCATTTCGTAGTCGTTATAGAAAAAGGGTTTGCTGATGACTTCACAATTATGGAAGAGTACCCTGACGATTCAGATGATAATAAACAAAACTCAATGACCTTATGGATTGGCCCCAGTGTAAAATTACAAACTCGCATGCTGATGGAAGCAACTATTAATCAAGTATACCTACAAACTAAGCTGAATCATGAATTTGGCAATTTGCAATTATTTGGAGAAGAGAGAGAGGAAAGTGATGACACTTTGAATAATATTGATCTTGCTAACCAAAAGATATTAAAAACCCGGTATATATCTCAGGGGAAACAAGAAATTATTCCTTCTGCGGTTCAACAAAGTGTTCCAGCCTGGCTTATTTTTTCCATGTTTTTCGTGGTTATACCTGTTTCCTCAACATTTATTAGGGAAAAACAGCAAGGCACATTTATTAGATTGTCCACTATGAATATTCCCATTCATGTGATTTTTATCGGAAAAATAATTCCCTATTTTTTAATAAATCAAATTCAATTGATCGCAATGATTTTGGTCGGCATGTATGTCGTCCCTTTCATTGGTGGAGACACGTTGACATTGGGTGATTCTATAGCTGGACTTGTAGTCATGTCTAGTGCAGTTAGTTTCGCCGCGCTGGGCTTTGCACTATTAATTTCCGTAATTACTCAAACGACAGAGCAAGCGAATACCTTGGGGGGATTAAGCAATATTATATTAGCGGCAATTGGCGGCATTATGGTACCAAAATTTATAATGCCCCCAGTGATGCAGCAGTTAACCATAGTATCACCAATGTCTTGGGGATTAGAAGGTTTTTTGGATATTTTCTTACGCCATGGGCATATTACTCAAGTATTGCCTGAAGCTACAGCGTTGCTAATATTCGGGATATTGGCAATAATATTAGCCATATGGCGTTTTCGTGTGAATATTGTGGGTTAATATTATTATCCAAAACTCAATGAATAACACCGAAATAAAACTTTCCAACTGTTGCAATCTATTATGGACAGTGAGCTATCCCATTTTTCTCACAAACTTTGTAGTGAGAAAGCTTAGCTTGATTAATTCACGCGATTCGTCGCGAGAGCACTTAACTCGCTCATAGTAAGGCGATTAGTGAAGTCGAACTAAACGTATTATTTGAGCAGAGATTAGGGCTCGCAGCAGAATACTGATGAATTATTCAGGTTAGATTGCTTATATTCAATCAGAACTCGGTCGTTTTAGGGATGTGATATGACATTCTAAACGCCATAGTTTCGAGTCAATGCCAATAGCTCGCTGGTCGTATCAATGATCCTGATATTAAGGGGTTCGGCGCGATTTCTAAAATGTTCATTGCTGAATGAATTCAAGTGGTTGATAAATGACT
>JAJFLO010000076.1 GCA_021772675.1 Verrucomicrobiota bacterium
ATGGCATACTTTGCCATTTCTCCGATACGAGTTTCTCAGCAAAACTCTGCGGTACTTTTTATCCCCTCTCTTAAAATTTTGGTCATCGATAAACATTGTGACTACTAAGAGAAGGCCTTTATTGTTTATTTCAAGTAAAATATAAAAAAATAAACTATTTTAGTTAGTGACCACAATATTTGCATAGAAATATATGTAAATTACTATTATATATTTGGTTAGCTTAAAATATGCCCTCGAAGATCCGGTAAAACGCAAGACAGGTCTTGGACGACTGCGAGTCAGAGGCAAAAAAAAATGTGTTCAACGCAATCTTTCTCAAGACAGCCGGGTGGAATATTCTTCGTGCGTCTAAATCGAAAAAGATGAAAGCGAAAATTGCCAAAATCGTTGAAAAACCAGGTGCATATGGGAACTCTTCTGCAAATTTGCTCGCTTTTCTCTGCTTAACGAGTTTTCAACGTCCTTTAGTGATGCAATTTCGCGCAACCGTCCCGTTGGGAACAACGATTCCGGAGAATCGCCTCGCTGCTTGATTCGAAAATTCCGACTTTTGTCGGGAGCATCAAGGTTGCATTTACCTAAAACTTTCGGTGTTTGATTCTGTTTCAGATACTCCAGAATAGGAGAAGGCAGATTTAATAACTTCAAGTGCGGCGAAACATTAGACCAGTCCAACCCTGTTTTTCGAGCAAATTCCCGAATACTTTTGCATCCTAATTCTTTCATTTGCCGTTGATATTTATATGCTTTTTTGATCGGCGATCGTTCTAATCGATTTTGAAACGAATTTAGCTTCTTTTGATCTTTTTTATTTGGAGTTCTACCGCCTTCTAAGAATTTTGGCCCATTTCCAATAGAAAAATTATGGAATCTATTTTGAATAATTGTATGATATGAGGTAGAGAATATGGTAGTGAACATCTTTTTGAATTCAAGATCGCGTGTTCTTCCAGAGTAACATAAGGGACCCCATTCATTGCTCTCGGAAGAACAACGGCCCGTCGTGACCACAAGCTGCAAGCTAACTTAGCCATTTTAAGTAATAAATTTGAAATTAATAAATTCAGAGGAGATTTGTATGCATGCCATTTAGAAGGACCTGTGTAACATCAATCCAATTTTGATTGTGTAATCGAGCTTTGTAGAGAACTTAAAACGAAGTTAGGTTAGTGTACTGACGCAGCAACCATTGCACTAATGCCTTTTCTAACTGCACCTGGCAATTGATCCCAAGCCTTCATAATGTCAATTAAATCAGCGGGTAATTCCTCCATTTCTGCATGTCTCATTATATTACTATTATGTTCTCGTTCTGCTCTTATTATGTTCGTGGGCTGTCCTGAAGGTGTTTTTGCGCGATCTGCTTGTGTCCCATTGTCAGCATTAATGATTTTTCGTGATTTTGTAAGTGTCTTGTTTGAGGTTGGTTGCGACCTGTTGTGGACACTTCCTGTCCCCTTTTTAACATTTTCAGAATGGTGGAGGCGGGGGGAGTCGAATCTCAACCCATTGAAAACCAGAAAGTTACACATCCTGGACAGAATGGGTCAAGTAACGGACAGAACCAGTCGGAACCTGGACAATCGCAAGATGTTACAAATGACCCAAATGTCAAGTTGGGGACACCTCACGCTACAACCCCGGACAGTTCCGGACTTTTAAAGAGCACAATATTAGCACAACGCGAGCATAATATTAGCAGAATGAAAACTAGCATCCCTTTGGATTTGATTGAAATAACTAAATCTTGGAACAACCTTCCTGTTGAGGTAAAAAAGAGTATTATGACGATGATAAGGTATTCGAGATATAAATAGAAATTGGATTGCTTGATGTTTTTTCCAATTTTGATTACTATAGTTTCGACCACTTATTGAAATTTGGCAATAATAATCAAAGATAAAGTTATATTTCTCGTGCAAGAGCGATGTTCATATTAAATTGATACCCCCGTTTTATAGCCATTGTTTGTATGAATTATGGAATCAGATGAGAGTTCATTGCAGTTAAATTTATCGACCATCACTTCTGTAGTTGGTTTCACTGGCCTATAAACCAAGAATAAAATAGTTAAAACATTGGCAAGGTAAATTTTAAACTATGAACGAGGTAGAAATGAAAAATTGTTGTGAATGCTCATTGGGGGCTGGCGCTGTTTTATTATGTAATGATACTGTTTTACTTGTGCGTAGGGGTAAAGGTGTTAAGAAAGGGTGGTGGGCAATTCCCGGTGGCTATGTTGAACCGAACGAGTTGATAACTGATGCGGTTAAACGAGAACTATTTGAAGAGACAGAAGTTTCAGCGGACCTTGTTGGATTGATCGGGGTGCGCAACCGCCTTATTAGGAAGCATGACGAAAACAGCATCTATTTCATCTTTTTAATGAAAACGGATGACCCTACGATAAAGATTGATAATGAGGAGGTGATTGAAGCTGGCTTTTTTTCTCTTGATGAGGTCAAAGAATTATCGGATATTTTGCCCTTGTGTCGATTAGTTGTCACCGAAGCGCTGGAAGGTAAATCAAAAATAATTGAGTATGATACCTTACCAGATTTTCCCGATTCAGAGTATATCGTTTTTCATTAGCTTCTATCTATCAAGCATCCATCATCAAGCAGTCTACATCGAACGCGGTCAGGTTTTCGACAGGTTTCTGTAAAATTGTTGCCTAACAATTACAAGGGAATGTCGAAAATCCTACTGCGAGCAGTAAAATTTCAAAAGAAGGTTTTCATGATTCGCTTAGGCCTATGTTGTATATTCAAAAATGAGCCAATAAAATTCAGAACAACCACCGCATCGGTTGTATCCAGGCTTTCCAATACTGACGCGATTGAGAAGCTTACGTCCATTATCAGGGACAATTCTGCATCATTAATGGCAGCGCTTAAATATTGTAAGAAAAACCACATTGGTTCATTTCGGGTCAATAGCAGAATATTGCCACTGGCAACACATCCGGACTATGGTTATTCATTAAAGAATCTACCTGATGGAGAATCATTGATCGCTCAATTTCTGGACTGTGGCAACTATGCAGCTGAGAACAATATTCGTACCACCTTTCATCCCGACCAGTTTGTTGTCTTAAATTCGCCGCGACATGATGTTGTCGCTAGCTCAATTAAAGAAATTGAGTATCAAACCGAAGTAGCACAATGGATCAACACCGATGTTATAAATATACATTGCGGTGGCGGCTATGGCGACAAATTTCAGGCTCTGTTTCGATTGAAATCAAACGTGACTAGACTATCATCAGAGGCAAGAAAACGGTTAACGTTTGAGAATGACGATAAGCTGTATTCACCCGCCGAGGTGTTAACTGTGTGTAATGATTGCTCTGTACCCTTTGTCTATGATGTTCATCACCATCGATGCCATACTGATAATTTCGATATTGAATCTGCAACGAAGGCCGCCATATCCACGTGGAATCGAGAACCTCTATTCCATATATCAAGCCCGCTTAATGGATGGCAGAGCAGAAAACCACGCAGTCACCACGATTTTATCGATATCAACGATTTTCCTGAGATCTGGACGAAGCTTGATATTACAATCGAGGTAGAAGCAAAGGCCAAAGAACTGGCTGTTAAGAAACTCTCTAAACTACTGTACTGCAAGCAGTAGATTTTTTGACATTCGGAATTCATTCCAGGCAAACATTTTGCCAAAACTTGTCGAAAACCTGAGTGCAACCAGTATATATTGCAATAGATAACTATGAGGCATTTATACACATGACGTCAATTAATGAAGAAGAACCTGAAATTGTTAAAGGCCAAATTCGTGTGGGTATCAGCTCATGCTTGCTCGGGAAAAAGGTGAGATATAACGGTGGTCATAAAGAAAATGATTATATCACGAATGTCTTAGATGACTTCTTTACCTGGGTTTCGGTTTGTCCAGAAGTTGAAATTGGTATGGGAACACCCCGTGAAGCCGTGCGTTTAGTTGGTTCACCCGATCAACCCAGAATGGTCGGAACTAATACCGGTACCGAGTGGACTGATAAAATAAATACCTATAGCATCGCCAAAACAGAAAAGTTAAAGACACTAAATCTCCATGGTTACATATTGAAAAATCGCTCACCCAGTTGCGGTTTATTTCGTGTAAAAGTATATACAGAAACGGGAATGCCGCTAAACAATGGAGCGGGTTTATTTGCCCGTGCACTGTCAGAGGGTATGCCCTATTTACCGATTGAAGAAGAGGGTCGACTGAATGATGCCCGATTAAGAGAAAACTTCATTATCAGGGTATTTTGTTATTACCGTTGGCAGGAATTGATCAGCTCAGGATTTACCATTAGAAAACTGGTTGAGTTCCACTCGCGTCATAAATTCTTGATCATGTCCCACAACGAAACGGCGATGCGTGAGCTGGGAAAACTGGTCGCTCAGGGAAAATCTTATCCTGAATTTGAATTGATACAGAATTACAGGGATAGGTTTTTCAATGCGATTAAACGACCCTCAACTCGAAACCGGCATGTCAATGTTCTCCAGCATATTATGGGGTTCTTTAAGAGTAAACTTAGTCCGCAGGATAAAATTGAATTGTTAACAGCAATTGGGGATTATCAAAATGAGCTGGTCCCGTTAATTGTCCCTATTACCCTATTTCGCCATTATTTGAGGTTAATCAAACACGATTATATCGGTAATCAATACTATCTGAACCCCCATCCAAAAGAACTAATGCTGCTCAATCACGTTTAAACTAAAAATTCAGAGAGATCATATATGAAATCATTCAAGTTTGTAATCCATAATTTTCTAATGGGTATACTGTGTTTACCATTAATAGGTTGTATGTCAGATATATCGAGGAAACAACCGCTAAATTTAACGTTCCCTCAAGTACAGGGATCAAGTCTCAAAGGTGATGCCTATAACATCCCAGATGATTTTTCGGGTAAACCAAGACTGTTATTAATCGGTTATATTCAGGACAGTCAATTTGATATTGATCGTTGGTTACTTGGGTTGACTCAACTGAAAACCCCCATTGCTGTCAGTGAAATCCCGGCAGTACGCGGGCTGGTTCCTTGGATGATTGCTAAGAAAATCGATTCCGGAATGCGCAGCGGAATCCCCAAAGAAGACTGGGGCTCAGTTGTTACGGTGTACAGGAACGCCGATGATATTGCTAATTTTACAGGTACAGAAGATCCCTTAAATTCGCGGGTTGTGTTGCTTGATGTCAATGGCAAGGTAATCTGGTTTCACGATAGAGGATATAGCGCATCTAAGATTAGCGAACTTGATCGAGTTGTACGAGATTTAAATGTCCGATATAGTGAGTGACTTTTTGAAAATTGAAATTCCTACCACTAACAACTTAAAATTAGGATCACCTAAATAGATTTCAAAGCTGATAACGCTGCATCAGCTCTGCCGCCCGTGACCCATAACTCGGGAACTAGATGACATAAATATTGTAGTTGCCAATGAAGAATTTCTCCATCAGTTCCTTCCAAATTACTAAACGCCAGTTCCGAAAGCCATTTACCAGAAAACTCTCGCCAGTCATTTAGATTAGTGTGGCTAGCAGAGGACATAAGGCTAATTCTGATCACTTCATCGATTGACAGCTTATATTTAGCATCAAATCTATATTTACGAACAAGAATTTGCAGTTCATCTGCAAGCAAGCAACTTCTTGATACAGCGGCAACTAAAGCCAATCCAATCAATATGGATAGAAGCTCCGATTTGTTTTCAATGTTTGTCAGTCGATGATTTACAAGTTTCAAAGATTTTGCTGCTAATTCTGCTTGGTCTAAATCAACATTGAATAATAAAGCTGAGTTTAAAAGAGTATTAAATGACGACTGTTTTAATTCATTTGTATCGAGTTGATTTTCAATAGATTCTTTCAATTCGAGAGGTAATTCGTTTTGTGATTTCTCAACACCTTCCAACGGTCCTGGCAAGTAAGGATAAAATAAATCAGTTTTAGCGCGAAGACTTCCTGCTTTGTCTGTAATAGTTAGGTCAAATAATTCTCCATCCTTTATATTCGATTCGTATTTTTTTGCTGCAATCATAATGCGGCCTAAAAAGTCCGCTTTAATTTGTGAAGGTACAGCAAGGTCAGGGTACCAACGAGGTTCTAGTCTCATATCAGTGAATGATTGTAAGTAGAACTGGGCTCCTCGAAATTTAAATGACCAGTCATAGTATTTATCTATATCAACATTCGCATTTGCAAGCTGGCGCTGGATTTGTGCTGCCTGTGACAAAGCTGCTAATCTTCTGTAAAAAGGTGGTTCATTTGAAAACAGTCGTGTATTGGATAATTCCCCGTCCACAAGAAGGAAAAGTGCTGAAAGAAGCTTGAAACTGCTTGCCGGTCCTTCAACATCATCGTCTCGAAGTTTCTTAATGAGTCGAATTAAAAATGGTTCAATTTCAATAGTAGAAGGAAGGATTCTTAAACCGACTTCAATTGCGCCCAATTGAGATATCCTATCTCCATATTTATCTATAAAGTCGAAAGCATTTGTTAGTTTTTGATTGTCTAACTGGTCGATATAAATCTCAGTAGTTAGGGAAGAATGAGATGTTACTAAGAGACAATTCAAAAAACCTTCATAAGATTTCCATTTAGACAGTTGATCAAAGTGTTTTTTGCCAGTATGAGTGGCATATTCTTGAATAGAAGTGCTCCCGTCATATGCGCCTACAAGTCGATCATAATACCTTCGCGAATGAGGTACCAAAGTTGACACGTCATTTTTCTGTCTATTTTCAATTTCATTTTGTAAGTTGCGTGCATTTGTAATTGGTGTATCGCGAAACTCATCACGATAAACATTAACCTCGTTGTCATCTAAGGCACGTCCTTTAAGAATATTGTACCACTTTTTTCGTTCAGAAGTAGATAGGTTTACATCATCAGCAATTATCTCAAAGGAACGTAAACGCACGTTGCGATCAAGTGAAAGTATTTCAAGATTTGGCAATGAAAGACACTGTTCACCGCGAGATAGAATAAGGTTTGGTAACTCGCCACCTTCACTGCAGTTCTTTAGTTTCCATCTATGTTGATTTTTGTCAGTAACGTTTTTCAACGACGCCCCCGAAAGTATTTTCCGAACAGCATTAAACAAATCACATCTTTGAAAAGTGACATCATTATTTTCATAAGTAATATTAGCCTTCACACTCAAACCATACTCTTCCAAAAATACTGAGTCATCAAGCAAGGACCTCCGTACCATAGGAGGGGAAAATTTCAATGTTGCATGTGCTAATGCAGACTTGAAATAAGGACTATTTGCTTCGTCGATTTTTTCCGCTTCTAAATTCCTTTTAACGGTTTCCGCAATATGTCCCTTTAACCAATCGACAATCCACGAATACTGATTGGGATATTGTTCTTTAAAAGCGGCTAAAAAATCGACTTCAACCCATTTAAAATATTCATCCTTAACATCTCGAGGTACATCATCCGTAGATATAACAACAACTAATATATTTGCACCTCTTCCAGCCTTGACTATGTTATCTCGGATTTCAAACTCTTGGCAATGAGCCCAACCTCGAATGTCAATTTGATCTAAGATCCAATTGGACCATATTCGGGCATTAGAAAGGTCAGCGTCAACTTTCCATTGGGATTTCAATGTTTGTATGAAAATTCTGAACATCACATCTATCCAGAGGGCTTCTTTGGGAAGGCGAAGCCAATTGCCCATACGAATCTGTAACATATTTTCCCGGATTGCTTTAAGTTCAGCTCTCTCAACAACATTATTATCTTCAACTGAAGAGGTATTTAGGTGAATTGAAAGTTCATCACTGTTGAGAGGAATGAAGCAATATCCAGCTCGTCGAAGCAGAGTCCTTTTCTCCAATAGATTTTCATGAGTGATAGCACCAGTAGAAACCAGCATGTCTAGAAGGTCTAGTGTAGAAAATATAGGAACTTGAACGTCGCCACCATCAAAGTTGAGGAATCTATCGTCGGCAATGATTGCATCACATTCCTTTGCTAATCCAAATAGGCTTACAGTTGGATGTCCTGATATTGACTGTTCTTTTAACTCATTAGTATTGTATTGTCTACCTATCTTTATTTTTCCAGATTTAATTCGCGTATTGATAGCCGATCGAATCTGTTCTATGGAGTCGTTTACTTTTTGAGAAATATTTTCATATGATATGAGTTCATTAGTTTCAGATACTTTTTTCGGTGAAGCGATTAGTCTGAAGCCAGAAGCTTGTATTTTTTCTATAATTTCGAGATGAAGGAAATAAGTCATAGGTGAATCATCCAAATATAGAATTGCTCCATCAGTGATCTCAGTTTGATGAGGCCAAGGTTTTTCATGAAGTTGAAGATAGGCTCGGGCCTTCTCTTCTTCTTCAATTGTAATCTGGCCCTTTTCCCTCAATTTATCCACGATACACTGACAACTACTCAACACAGTTGCATATGGAGTTAGATTTGCCTCTTCCTCCATCAAGGAACCAAGCCGATAAACAGGAGAGGAACAGACAACAATGCGCTGGGTATTATCATCATCTCTCATTTTTTCGGCATCCGCAATAAGCGATGCCAGTTCACTGCCCACTTGATCGGATAGATCACTGTCTGCTACCGTGGTTGGTACGAATTTCTCCAAAATTTCTGTTGCAAACAAATCACCAAATTTGCGTGCTTTCCTTATTAGACTTGGTTGGTGGAATACGGCTTTCTGTTTTTCCTCAAAAAGCCATGAGAGTGTAGAATGAGGAACGTAGACCGTGTTAAAAGCATCCAACGCCTTATCAATTAAGTTTAGAAAGCTTAAAGTAAGTAATGACGTTGCGTCTATTCCTACCGTTATATCCGCATCAATTTGCATAGGTTTTCTCGCGCCGCTATATGCGGGAACAACACTTCTCCTTCGGGGATCTTTTTCTGAAAGGTTTATTATAGCTGGGAAAAGCATCAAATTGATAAGAGATTTATTGAGCGAATTGGCTGCATGGAACATCGGAACATCACCAGTGTTTAATAGTCGCCATGTCTTAGATTCTCGGCGATCCCATTCTGGTTTCTGGTTTAAGATATCTTTCAGTGTAAATTCTTGGATGGGACCACCATCTCCTGAGAGAGCAGCAGCACTATAAAGCCACTTCGAGACTTCAATGTTTTCCTCCCAACCAGCGTTTGATGCCAAAAAATATGCAGCAGCTAATATACTGGCATCATTTTCACCCTTATCTGCCGCTGCAAATGTCAATTCTTTGGCATGTGGCGAGGACAAATGAAGGGCTAACTGAGCGGCTCTGATTAAATCTTGAGCACTTCTTTCATTTTTCTCTAATAATTCGTTGGCTACAAATGAGGAAAGAGAGCTCCAATTACCTAACGAAATTCCAAGATTTATCTCTAGTGAACGAAAACTCGGACTATCTCTATTTTTACCCAGTTTTTTAAATTCCGAGTATGCCTCCAGAAGCTTTCCCTCATGATACAAGGACCAGCAATAGAGCAGTTGTGAGCTTTGGGATTGAGCGAACATTTCCCTGTTTGATTCAATGAACTCGATGAGTCGATTGTAGTTTTGTGAATTATTTAAAGCATTTACCAACTGTTCGGCATCTTGTAATGAGCAAGTTCTTTCGAATAGAATTTTGCCAAACTCACAAATTTCATCCCATTTATTACTGCTCTCAAGCGCATCTATGAGAATTTTCAAATCATCAATAGAGTTTGATTTTTTAAATTGCTCTTTTCGAGCTTCGATTGCATTAGCTCCTTTTGCCTCAGCTATTATTCTCTGGAGTCTATTATTTTCGGTTTCGGAAAGACCTTCTTTTCGAAGGATATTCATACATTCGTTTGCCTTTTTAGATAGCCCGCTTTTGGCAAACATTTCGATCTGGAGAAATCGTAATGTTTTTCTATCAAGAACATTAACGAGTTCATCAAAATGCCGAGAAATATAGGAAGCTACTTCTTCGGGAGATTTTTTTGTTTTAGCAAGAGCAAAGCGAGCAATCGCTGCATCGAAAGTGATTTGACCATGGAGTGCAATTTGCTTTTCAATCTCTGATTCAATGGCCGCCAGATCCAATGTAATTCCGAATTGAAGACCAAGATGGACTAGACGAAGAGCCGTGTCGGGATTACGAAGTTTTTCCTCCAACCTGTGTTTCCCTTTGTTATGTTCAATGGTATCTCTAAGTTCCAGCCAAAGTGCATATTCATCGTCAATAGTTGCCATATATGGGCAGTTTAATTGTAGTGCAATCTGGTTCGCTTTAACAAAGTAGCGGTGTGCTAATCGACGTGCATCAACCCCTGCCGAGTCTGATGATAGAGGAAAGTTTGCAGCTTCAAAAGGCAGTTGGTTAAGAACTACAGTACGGAGCTCATCAGTGATAGCTTTTGTCAGATGTGTTATTCCAATCCAATGGTTGAGGATAGGTGTTTCAATAAGATCAGTTTTAGTTAATTTCTCAATGGTCTCTTGTGCTAATTCCCAATGGCCAAGACCAAGCTGTCGAGTTAAAAGGAAATATTTTCCATCAGAATCTAAGTCTGCAACATTAATCCCAGTTTTCTTGAGCCATTGCAGAGTTGCCTTGGGAGATTCATGGCTAGCAACGATCATAATAGCAGCTGAACGAGATATTGGTGTATCAATTTTAGCCAGAATACTGAGAGCAGCATTTTTATCACCCTTTTTTGAGACTATGAAGGCATTTGAGATATCAATTTCAGAGCAAGTTCCCAAGCTCAACGCGATATTCAGATATTTTTCTGCTTTGTCTAAATTTTTGATTGAAAGGCAACGTACACACCATGCTAGCGCTCGGCTTTTTACTCTGATAGTCCCACCCGATAATTCTCCTTCTGTAAGGCTTTTCGCTAGTGCAAGCGATGAGCTAACTTTATCGTATTTTAGGAAGAACCGGGATTTGCGAAGAATGTTGACTTCACTCTCAATTTTCTTATCCACAAGCTCCGTTGGAAAACAAGAATGATAGAATCTTTTTTGCTGATCATATTCGAAATCTACGGAAATTTGTTTTTGAGTTTTCGATTCATGGGTCTTTTTCCATTCTTTGAGTATTTTCGCCGGATATGTTTCATGCTGTTTATCAATTTGGATGTGGTGAGTCGGGCAGAATAAAACCAAGTTTTCCGGTGCATTCAGTTCCTTCTCGGTTAATCCAGTTTTACCTCTTGGTCCATCTTCGTTTATCGCGTATATATGACTTATTTGACTAAGTACAGCAGACTCAGATTCTTGTGTGGAAGGCAAAATTACTGGATTCATGCAACTTGGATAAGCACATTGATTTCCGCTCAATGCGAAAAGGATTTTTAATGTTTTATTTGAGTAGTATCGCTTAGGCTTAGTCATGTATGTCTCATATATTTTTGGGAGCCATCCGCAGGAAAAATTGAGGATTATGCCTCTAAATTGAAGTTTCGGAGAAGTATTCCATACCGATTACTTTCACCCCACATTTTGATAATATTCCCTTTCGATTGTGTTTGTACAAGAAATTAGGAAAGTTTTCATTTAAGGGAATAAATAGTTACATTTCTGTGGGAAACTGGCGAATTCTTTGATCCAGTTACCATTGTTTAACACGCCTTCTGAATGATCTTCCTCAGTAACCCCTTAAATAAAATCCAATGAATGGGGACAAAGGTGTACCAGTAGATAATTCCTAATAAACCTAATGGATCAAAAATCACTGTTTGTTGGATATACCGTTCTTGATCTTCGGTGATGAGCTCAAAATCAAGCCAGGCTCGACCCGGTAATTTCATTTCGGCTTTTAATCGTAGTTGCTCGTTGGGTGTATATTTTTCAACTCGCCACCAGTCAATTGTGTCTCCTTCACATACCTGGTCAGAATGGTTTCTTCCTCGACGCATACCAACTCCACCAAATAAAAGGTCGATATACCCGCGGATTTTCCACAGAAAATTTAGATAATACCATCCGTTATTACCGCCAATTGTTGCAATCGGGCTGAACGGGTTTTTGCAATTCACCGGTACCTTTAGTCGATAGACATCGACAATACGGTTCCCGTAGCGGATATTAGTCTCATCTTTGTCCTGAATACTGTTGGATAATGCATATGACCATTTTGTCTGAACGATTTCTGAGTCTTCGTTTTTTAGACTGTTTTCTATAGCCTCGTAATAACCAAGTGGTTTAATGTCAAAGGCATTGGCCACCTCAGGGGTTTTGACGATTGATTCTGAGGTGATGCTATCGATTAGTTTTCGACCCACTCTTCCATAGACAGGTGTAACCAGGCCAAGCCAGAGACTTGATAAGTGAGGTGTTAAAAAAGGAACCGGTATCATAAACCGATTTAATGTTCTAATTTTTGCGTAAGCGCGCATAATATTTTGGTAAGTAACGACATCAGTCCCACCGATCTCAATGATTTTTGAATCATGAGTCTCGGTCTTGATCGCCTGTATTAAATAGGAAATGACATCACCGATATAAATCGGTTGTGCCTTCACTCGAACCCATTTAGGTGTAACCATGACAGGGAGTCGTTCTACTAATGCACGTATCAGTTCAAAAGAGGTGCTGCCCGGGCCGATGATCACGGAGGCTCTAAATTCAATTGTGGGTATATTGGATTGCCTTAGTATATCACCAACCACTTTTCGGGATCGCATATGGGGAGAGAGGTTTTCTTGTGGGGCAGTGAACAGACCCCCTAAATAAATAATCTTCTTAATATTGGTTTTGGTCGCAGCGGTTACAAAATTTTTAGCTATCGTTGATTCGGTTTCCTCAAATCCCTTTTTTTCTCCCAATGAGTGCATTAGGAAAAAGGCAGTATCACAGTCCTTAAAACTCTCCAGATAATTGTCATTGGGATTGCTTAAATCCGCCTGGACAGCAACCGCGTTTTTAGGCAGTCTTTGCCGGATGTATGACGGGTTTCTTGCCGTACAAACCAGTTGATGCTCACTATTATCTAGCGCCTGTATTAACCGACTGCCAACATACCCTGTGCTGCCTGTTATTAGTATTATTGCCATCTACTAACTTAGCGTTAGATTCCTAATTCCTACACTGCTATTCTGAGAAAGCTTACGGTAATTCGATTTTTATCATTGCTTCTATTTGATATATCTTCTTAATTTTCAAACGATTATGCCGAGATTAGTCGGTGGATTCAACTTTGAAATGTAATTCTATTTACCGTGTTCAAGGTTGTACCAATACCGATTATTATTGATTAGATTAGAAGGTAAAGGCTGGGGGAACAGACCCTCCAAGCCTTAACATAAAAATGTGAATTTTGTGACGCTAATTTACTCTTTTGAGTTCAAATCTTGATAATCATTGTACGATATCACCTCGTCAAATCGGGTGATTTTGGGAAATTTATAGCATAATATTAGCACAATTCAAATTTTTAAATATTTGTAACTCCTTTATTACAAGTATTTTAAATTGGTGGAGGCGGGGGGAGTCGAACCCCC
>JAJFLO010000077.1 GCA_021772675.1 Verrucomicrobiota bacterium
TGGTAAAATCCCACAATCGTACTAACAGTACGATGAGGATAGTTAATGAACTTAACCGGCTGCGCCGAGGCTTTTTACCGCTAAGATTGGCAAAATTAGTCCTGCTGGTGAGCAGGACACTATACTCCGAACCTCCTATGTAATAAATTTAAGTGCAGTTCGTTCGTAGTACCGCTTTTAAGCGGAAGTCTGTCTGACGCTTCAGCGAGGACATTCCATCACTGGGTCGCTGAAGCTCTCCTAAAACTTCCGCCTAAAGACGGAACTACAAACCAGACATGCTCCTTATTCGAGATATCATGTAAATTTATTAAAAACTGAAATTGCAACAACTTAGAATACACTACCAATACTATCGAGTTATCAACAGGTCGTTTCGGACGAGTAAATTCCCATCCACCAACTCCAAGAGTTTCAGTTGTAACTATTTATTCAATAGTTATTTATATATTTCTGAACAGACACTATATAGCAATTCAAAGAATATCATAAGATAGTATATTGCAAGCAGTAGATTTTTCGACGTTCGTTTGTCATTTTAGGCAGAATCGTTACAGAAACCTGTCGAAAACCTGATCGCGTTCAGTATACGTCTCATTTCGAGTTCGTATTCAAAATGTGAGTGGCAAATAGTAAATCGTTCGCCGCGGCGAATGAATCATATGTGCGCAGTCAGGAATGACCGCGTTACTTTGACCTCAACCTCAAGCATCTCTGGAACCACTCACATTTTGAATACAGACTCCTCATTTCAGCCCAATTCTCCGACGCAATATCCAATCGGGGAGAAATGCAAGGCTTATGAGAAGTAGAAACCACCAGTAATTTGTTAGATTATCCTTTGTTTCTATATAATTGATTTTTTTGGATAAATTCAATTTATCGACAGCCGACGTGTTTTTATAGTTGAAATATTTACCGCCTGTTTCCCGAGCTAAACTTTGTAGTTTTTCTTCGGCCATGGGGTAAGGTTGGGTTTCATTTCCATAATCGATCACAAGATAGTCCTGAGACGATTCGATAGTAAATCCATCCTTATTAACTGCCTTGAAGTAAACGCGATACTCACCAGTTTTTCGAGGGAAGAATTGTCCCAAATAACGTCCGTCAACTTTGCTGTCAGGAAATAAATTTATTGATTGTTCTCTGCCATTATGATCAGTTACAGAACAGGTTACCTTAGCATTATTTTCCGGTTCAAATTTTTCATTCAACAAATCAACCCGCAGCTCCTGCTCTTCTGAAAGCCTAAATTTTGTTGAATTGGGTCTTATAGTCAGTTTTTCTTTCGAAGCTGCTGCTGCCCAGGTTAATAACTTCCCCCAAAAAACATTGTATAATTCACTACCGTTTTCCAATTGCAGATTCCATTTCCAAGAATCGTTAAGATTAAGATATGCGACCTTACCCGCACCATAATTTTGTGTTGAGAGTACCACCCACGAAGAATTTTCACTTACGATTACGATTCTACTTCCTGGTTTTGTTTGACGGTTCTTTATCGTATAAAATTCTGTTCCCTCCGGGATATAAAGCGCTGACCTAAATTTGGTTATATAATCATTATTTTTCTCAATAAAAATTTTTGCAGATTGAAAATCCAGTTTAGTTTTTCTCATTTTTTGAGATTTGGCCGGTAAAACAGTCAATGGTAATAGTGTGAGTATTTCCTCAGGCAAATCATTTGCCATTCCAGTAAAAATAACGCCGCCACCACGGTTTTCGATAAAGTTGACCAAGCACGAAATCTGCTCTTGATTTAGTAAATATAAACTACTTAGATCGACGATTAAAGAATCATATAGATTTAAATCCGAACATGAAGGGAAATTATTTTCTAATCTATTTTCGTCGGAATACCCGCGAACATAGTATCCTTTCTCCCCCATTCGAATCACAGTATCGATATTAAATTTGTCTTCTTTGTCAATGAACAGCTTTAAAAATTTAAGATTCCAATCCAGGTTGGCGTTGAAGTAAAAAATATTAAACGTCTCAGGATCATTAATTTTAATTCCCGCTAAATCAATATTGTTTAGCAAATTTCTTTCGTTGGCTAAGTTAGAAACTGTTATTTTGTAAGTTTTGAATCCAGCCGTGAATGGAACGTGATTAATATAGATCTCCTTTTCCAATTCATTTTCATCAAAACCTATATCAATAGAACGAATCTCCCGCCCATTTTCGAATAGCGTCGCTGATGTATCAAATGCTTCAGAAAAGTTCCGCTTTACAACCGCAGTTAATTTTTGATTACTATTTTTCAGTGATTCAGAAGGTACGTTTTTCCAGTAAACGCTAATATCCTTTTGAGACCTTGGATCTCCGATACCAATGCAATGAATTGGTATACCAGCGTTTCTATATTCAGCCGCAGCGGCCATGAGTGAGCGCCCTTTGTTATCCTGTCCATCGGACATTAATAGAACGGCGCCGATTGAATCTAAGTTAAAATAATTTGACAAATAGGTATTAAGCGTTAAATCGATATCGGTATCACCCGGTAAACTGTCAAATTGACCGTCCGGACTAATTTGTTGAGTTACATCGCCCGAAAATAGAAAAAAAATTAAATTGCCCGTTAGATTTGATAATGATTTTGAAAAAGCGGATTTTGGTTTTATAAGTTGTCTCGCAATCTCAATTCGGGTTTGATTTTCACAATCAATGGTATTCATACTTTCAGTTCCATCTACAAAAATCATAATTTGCAAATTTTTTGAGTCAGGCACCATTTTCCGGGTATATGGATTAAGAAGAAGGATGCACATTGCCATCAATGCAAGGATTTTAGTGCTAATTAAAAATAACCAATATGATCGTGAAACAACAGTTATATGACGTTTATAGAGAATACCCGTCAGGATGACGGACACAATAAACACAATCATAATAATGGCTGGATGAATAAAAGGATCGGTGTGGAGAGTCATAATCAGAAATTATCTAGTGCCTACTTGCATAATTAGAGGTTGTCCCGAAAGTCGAAAGCAACATAGATGTCCAGGTCTGCGCAGAGTGGAGCCGGACTTCCTCATAACTGGCAGGATTAGGTTTTTGACATTCATTTCGATCATTTATGGACTTTCCGAACACAGACAATTCGAAACACACTCCTCTTAAAAGGAAAGTTAAAAGCATTCTGAATGGTCTCTAATATTAGTTTTCGATCAGACATAGGTAAACTTAACCTGATTAATTCAAGAGATGTCTATCCTGCCGTACAGCATGACGCATATCTCGTTTCATCTAAATGAGTTATGAAGAATTCAGAATCTTGAAAAAATTTAATATCCCATCGACTTCTGAACTTCCATAACTCGCTAATTTTAAAACAAGTTAACCGGCTTCGCCGGAGTTTTTTATCGCAACGATTGGCAAAATTGGGCTGAAGGCTTTCCTCCGAACCACCTATACTATAAATTTAAGTGCAGCTCGTTCGTAGTACCGCCTTCAGGCGGAAGTCTTAACGACGCTTCAGCGAGGAGGTCTCAACGCAGGATCGCTGAAGCTCTCCTAAAACTTCCGCCTGAAGGCGGTACTACGAACGAGACACGCTCATTATTCGAGATATCTTGTAATTTTATATAAGATACAAATTTTCAATTATTTAGAATACACTACTTAGACAATGAACTTAACCGGCTTCGCCGGGGTTTCTTACTACAAGAGAATAGGTTTCAGGTATCAGATGTTAAAGATATTCTAAAATTTCATAATAAAAATTGACCAGTTCAAGAACAATAATAAATGAAGGAGAATACCTTTGGACTTGTCACTTGTCACCTGAAACCTGTTATCATTTAGCAACTTAGAATTCAAATCCCCATACTATCAAGTTAATTACTCTCGCAACGAATCCGCATGAATTAATCCGGTTAAAATGTTTTACTTAGGTTTTTAAAATATTCATTGACAAGTTTCTTATATTCATCAAGCGGTTCTTCATCATTAACCCGAGTAAGATTGACTTTTTCCTTCAACGCTTCTTTCAATAACTTGGCTTCCAATAAACTGGCCGACTTATATAAAAGTGCTAAAAGTTCATCATCTGATCGAGAACCGTTCAATGATCGACCAAGCATATTTTGCTGCATTGACCTGACGATGTCGTCCATAACTCGGCTGCCTAACTTATCCGAAATTTCATCCAAATCTTCTGCTACATCTTCATATAAATCTTGTTTTTCGCCCTTTGATTTATCTTGGGAGCTCGCCTGCTTTACTTTTTCAATATTTTTTAGAACCTTGTCCAGCATTTTCGCTACTTCTTCGTCAGACAGTGAAAAATTTTCCTGGATTACGTCTTCTAGTTTCTCGTATAATTCTTTCAGGGTCTGAAGGGACTGTTTTTGATAATCCAACGCTTTATCCACCTGCTTGTAACGAATTGCATTTTCTACGCGTTTCATCTTCCCGGACACATTACTTTCAAATGCCGCATTCAGCGTTTCTTCTAATCCATATGATGCTCGGGAATTCATTGATTCCATTTCAGAAGATAGTTGGGCAATTTGATTTAGAAATTTATCAAAATTTAATCTGTTTTGCTTTTGGTCGGCTATGAGATTGGATTTGGCTGAATCGATATTGCCCTGTTTTTGAGATTGGTGAGTTTTTTGCATTAAATCTGACTGATTCCCCAAAATATTTTTTAACATTGCGGCAGCAGCCTTCAGTTGATTATTAGCCATTTCATCCTGAAGTCCCTCAACAATTTTTTTTGTACGTTCGAGAAATTGTTTTGAATATTGACCATATTTTTCTGCATTATTGAGCTGTTTTATTTCGATTTTCCCTAAAACATCATTCATGTGCCTGATTGCTTTATTTAACTCATTAACAGCAGATCCTCCCTTCGCCACATTTTTAAGATCTTCTTTGACATCTTTAGCCTTATTAATAACATCACTTTCTTCTTCTGATAAAAATTCAATAAATTTTTCGAGACCTTTTTTACTAGCTTGTTTTCCGCCTATTTCATCATTTAGGCTACTTTGTTTGTCAATTAAACGTTCCAGATTCTGAACGATTTTATCGAGCTTCATACTTTGTTCTTGTTGAGATTTTTTCTTGTTTTTTTCGCCTACTTCTTGTTCTTCCTTACTTTCATCACCCTCACCCTTTCCTCCTGATGGCGGTGGATTTTTGTCGAGTTCAATCTCTATTGATATCAATTTAGACAATGATAGCTGCTGATAGATTAAGGATTCAATTAACAACCGTTTAACAAGAATATCTTTTGCGTTTCCCATATTGAGAATCGTTTCTTCAAATAATTCACCAATCTTCCCTAGATCAAAGGGTAGAGGTGAATCAGAGTTAACATTGCCTAGTGCCTCGTTAAACATTTTTTCGGCAAGATCTTTGGGTTCATTTTTAGGTGGTTCTGGTTCTTCACCTCCTTTCAACTCGTTGTATCTATTTTTTGTCGTCAGATATAATTCGGAGGATGCCTTTATCAAGTCATCTATGGCCTCATTACTGACGTTAATGTGTTGATTTTTCTGATCTTCATCCAAGGTTGTACGAATGATTCGTTTTTGTTCAACGATCAAATCACTGACACTTAGCGTTTTTGTATTTCCACTATTTCCATCCTGATTATTCTCTATATCAGGTTTTTCGGGTCTGATTTCAATAAATTGTACGGTTGACCTAGCATTATTCGTTACTGGTTTTGAGTTATCAAAAGCAGAACAGTAGTACGAAATTACGTCACCATTTTTTACTCTATCTTTCAAACTAATACTATGAGCGATTACTTTCTCTTTTATCGCTGCAGAATCTGAGGATGGTTTCTCAAGAAGTTCAACAACCTGATTTTCTTCACCACTTATGAAGAGATGTAGTTTTACTGATTCAATACCGTAATCATCATTAACCTTAAATAGAAAAGATATATCTGAATTCTCCCGTATTACTTCATTTTCTTTAGGTGTCAAAATCTGGATTACCGGAGAAAAATCTGTAACACTCTCTATATGATAAACTTCATTTGGACTCGCCATATGATTTTCTTGATCAATCAAAGAAATTTTATAACTTATATCCTCAAAAATAGTCAACGTGATTTCATGTGATACAGCATTGATTTTTTCAAAGTCGACTGATTTTCTGTTTTCAACTAACAATGACGCAGTACTTGGGGAACTGGATGTTATGTTAATCGTGACTCTTGATCCGATCGGGACAGAAATATCTTTTAGTTCATCATACGATTGGGGAGCAAGTCCGGTATAATTGGGAGGGCTTATATTAATCCGGGATGAATTGATTTCCGGTTTATTATATGTTGTAACGTGAAATGTCTGACTTTTAAGAGAAGGGGTCGATATATAATACGAAAACGACTCTC
Source organism: Verrucomicrobiota bacterium (assembly GCA_021772675.1). Lineage (GTDB taxonomy): Bacteria > Verrucomicrobiota > Lentisphaeria > JABSQK01 > JAJFLO01 > JAJFLO01. Next base: position 6,359 of record JAJFLO010000077.1, read on the forward strand.
CAACACTAAAAACCTCAAAACTGAATTTTCTGTCCTTTTCTCCATACATATCGTATCGATAAACCTCATTACCAATCAAAATTGTAACATTTGGCTTTGGTATACCCCGGCTGATATTGGCTTCGATTTTTAAATCGTCTCCTAGCGCAATCTCGGTGTTTCCCGGTGCAACAATAATTCCTGAAGATGAACCGCGGAGAAGATCCTTTGCACTTACATACGCTTTCCCAAGCATCGGCATCGATAGAGTTATTACAAATAAAGCAATGCTGAGCATCGCCAATATGGTCAGTTTAAAAACGTTAGTCGTCTTATCTTTGATAACTAGATGAATGGAATCTATATCCAGATTACGGGATACATTGTCGATAAGAAGCTTACCAACCTGACCTAATTTATCGTTTGACTGAGATAAAAGTTCTGTTGAACATATAAGCGAATCCATCAACTCCGGACATGATTCTTCAATCATTAACGCGATTGTTTTTTCATCAGGAATTTGTTTCAATTTATGATATAAATATTTAACTATGAGACATCCTGAAACCGCTAACGCAACCAATAGAATCACTAGCGCCAGCTGTTCGTACAAAGGAAAGAGGTAGTCAATAAATCCGACAAACAAAATCGGAGTTAAACTCAAAATAACCGAAAATAAAACAACATCGCAATAGGTCCTTCTTAGTAAATATTTTCGTTCTTTTTTGATTATAGTTCGTATTGAATCCAATTTACTTTTTCTCTTTAAAATTGGTTTTTAAGAATTCCTCGATAAATAAATCGATTTTCCCATCAAGAACTGCATTTGTATCACTTGTTTCCACATTAGTTCTCAAATCTTTTACCATTTGGTACGGATGTAAAACATACGATCGGATTTGACTTCCCCATGCATTTTCTTCTTTAGGGCCCACAATATTTTCTTTTTGCTCTTCAATATTCGCTAACTGTTTTTCATATAATTTCGAACGTAAAACCTTCATAGCTGTTGCTCGGTTTTTATGCTGAGACCGCTCGGCTTGACATGCAACAACAACACCAGACGGTATATGAGTTATACGTATTGCACTATCCGTGGTATTAACATGCTGACCTCCAGCACCACTGCTCCGGAAGGTATCAACTTTTAGATCTTTTTCGTCGATGTCAATCTCAATTCCTTCGTCCAATTCAGGAGAAATTTCAACGGCTGCAAATGATGTATGCCGTCTTTTATTGCTGTCAAATGGAGATATACGCACAAGTCGATGAACACCTTTTTCAGCCTTGAGATAGCCATACGCAAACTCACCAGTTACGTAAATTGTCGCGCTTTTTATCCCAGCAACTTCGCCCGACTGCTGGTCGACAATTTGTGCGTGAAACCCCTTTTGTTCGACCCAACGTAAATACATTCTATAGAGCATACTTGCCCAATCGCACGATTCCGTCCCACCTGACCCTGGATGTAACGTTATGATCGCGTTATTTTTATCAAATTCCCCTCCTAAAAAACTTATGAATTCCAATTTTTGCAATTGGCTATCCACTATTTTCCAGGTCTGATCCGCTTCCTCCTGCATCTCCGCACTGTCTTCATCTTCTTCAAGCAACTCTGATAATGCGATAAAATCATTTATTTGTGCCTCCAGTTTAACAAAAGGAACAATAATATTTCGACATCCACTCAATTCATTTACGATCTTTTGTGCGTTCTCTTTATCGTCCCAAAACGTAAGAGAACTCATTTTCTTTTCCAATTTTTCTTGACGTTTTAGCTTTTCCGCATAGTCAAAGATACCTCCGGAGTTTGTCCATGCGTATTTTAGCCTCATTTGTTCTGGTCAATAAATCATCTAATTTCATTTTAGTATTCTCCCTAATAGAATTGTTTTGATATGTATTTTAGTACTTCTGTTGCTTTGATATGAACATTACAAACTACCATTGTTCGATGGATTCAATATAAATTTTGCTAAATAAAAAAACATAATAAGTGAACACGCCAATTTTTCGAACAATAATTAACAGGAATTAGAGTTGACAAATCGGCTATTTACAATTACCTTCCGCTCTTTTATAACTGAAATGTTGTAGAAGAATAAGACTCTATAATAAATATGTAGGGCACTGTAGCAATAATTGTAATAAATCATTTTTTAACTGTTAATTACGTTCAAAAGTACCAATTTGTACTATATCGCATCAACACTTAAATCCACGAATTTATTTCATTCAGCCCAAAAACATTCCTGCTTAATGCTACCGAAATCAAACGAGGAAACAGGAATTTATTGTAATCACGAAAGGTAATTTTATGGCAATTCATAATGTTTCAGTCGAACTATCTAACAGTAAATCAATATGTATAGAAACTGGCAAAATCGCATTGTTAGCCGGTGGTTCAGTGACTGTAAGGCAGGGTGATACAATCGTATTAGTCGCTGCATGTTCATCCAAACCACGGGCAGATATAGACTTTTTTCCTCTTCAAGTCGATTATAGGGAGAAATTTAGTGCTTCAGGACAAATGCCAGGTGGTTTTTTCAAAAGAGAAGGCCGACCCAGTGAAAAAGAAATCTTAACCTGTCGTATGACTGACCGTCCGATTCGTCCTTTGTTTCCCGAGGGCTATTTTGATGAGGTACAAGTCCAGTCATTATTGCTTAGTGCGGACGGAGAGAATGAGGCCGATGTACTAAGCATGCTAGGCGCATCAATTGCATTAATGTTATCCGACATGCCTTTTCAGGGTCCAATTGGCGCGTTACGTGTCGGCCGTGTAAATGGTGAATTTGTTGCAAACCCGACTCATTCTGAGATGGCAGACAGTGATTTGGATTTAGTATATGCTGGTATTGCGGATAAAACCATCATGATTGAGGGTGCGGCTGATGAACTTTCAGAAGAAGATCTTAGAGATGCACTGTCCTTTGCAAATGACATTGTCAAAAAACAGATTCAAGAACAGATAAAATTAACAGAGCTTGCTGGAAAACCCAAAAAAGATGTCACACTAAAGATTGTACCAGAAAATATCAAAGCCGCAGTTAAAGAATACTGTGAGGGAAAAATCGGTGCCGCAAGTCAAATTCCGGAAAAGGAGGAGCGCTATGCTGCTCTCGATAAACTTTGCGACGAAATGTCTGCCGAATTACTGGAAAAAATTGATGGTGACGCGGGTGACATTCAAAAGCAATTAAAGCAGGCGTTTTCAAACGAATCCAAAATTTCGATTCGCCGCATGTTATTGGATGAGGGTAAACGAAGTGACGGTCGTGCTGCAGAGGAAATTCGACCATTGGAAATGGAAGTTGGTCTACTGCCACGGACTCACGGATCGGGGTTATTTGCAAGGGGAGAAACACAAGCTTTAGTAGTAACAACCCTTGGCACATCCAAAGAATCTCAATTCCAAGATGCAATCACAGGTGGTGAAACGGAAAAGAAATTTTTATTGCATTATAACTTTCCGAACTACAGCGTTGGAGAAACTGGTCGAATTATGGGACCGGGCCGACGGGAAATCGGGCATGGAGCACTTGCTGAACGTTCCGTTGCCAGAATGATGCCAAAAGATTATCCTTATACCGTTCGATGCATATCAGAGGTAATGGGATCCAACGGTTCAACGTCGATGGCATCAATTTGTGGAGCGACACTATCAATGATGGATGCCGGTGTACCATTGGTAAAACCTGTTGCAGGTATTTCATGTGGATTAGTTCAGGAAGGCGATAAAACGATACTACTAATGGATATTTTAGGTAGCGAAGATCACTATGGTGATATGGATTTCAAGGTTGCAGGAACTGTTGACGGAATTACCGGATTTCAGTTAGACTTAAAGATTCCAGGCATTTCGATCGACTTAATGTACAAAGCAATGCTCCTGAATAAAAAAGCCAGATTCGATATCCTTGATGCCATGAGTAAATGTATTTCTGAGCCCAGAAGTGAATTGAGTCCTTATGCACCACAAATTAAGCAATTAAAAATCAATCCGGAAAAAATTGGCATGCTCATTGGCCCCGGTGGAAAAGTAATTAAGGGTATTACGGAGAAACACGGAGTTGAGATTAATATAAATGATGATGGCACTGTACAGATTTATGCAAATAATAACGACAAAATGCAGGCCGCAATTACAGAAGTTGAATCGATTACATCTGAAGCAAAAATTGGTACAGTCTATGATGGATTAGTCAAAACAGTTAAAGACTTTGGTGCATTCGTTGAAATTCTACCTGGTCAGGAAGGTCTTGTACATATTTCCGAGCTGGCCGATCACCGTGTCGAAAAAGTTGAAGACATCTGTAAAGTCGGAGATAGAATTAAGGTAAAAGTTAAAGACGTTGATGATAGAGGTCGAATTAAGTTAAGCCGTAAAGATGCACTAAATGAATTAGAAAAATAAAAAGACGCAGATATATTATACTTTCTTAACAAGAGCGATAATGTCGATCTTTGATCCATTATCGTTTCTTGCATTTAAACTATTTAGAGGACAAGGAATAGGATTATGAAAAAAGATATTCATCCTGAATATTTTGTAGATGCGGTGATTTCATGTGCTTGCGGTGCTGAATATAAGGTCGGCTCGACACGAAAAGAGGCCAAAGTAGCGATCTGTTCAAATTGTCACCCGTTTTTCACGGGCAAGCAAAAGTTCGTTGATACAGAGGGAAGAGTGGACCGCTTTCGACGCCGCTATCAACTTGCTGAAGAATCGTCAGATTGAACGATTTCGATCAAAGCTCCATTTGTGGTTTATTCTGGATAGCAAACGGGGATTAAAATCATCGGATGTGATCGAATCACCTGCGTGTGCAGATTGATCCTTCATTCTTGGTATTATGGGTCATTTCGTATTCAGATAAAGTCAACTTTAATCTAGGCAATCATTAACGCCCCATCAAATAATTCATTTCATAAACAAAGACAACCAAGTCTTTATGGGCTAATTTATCATGAACCATAAGTGACCCGTTTATAGTTCAGGTATCAGTTTTTCCAACCTAGATTAAAATCTATTTGGAAATTTTTGTATTGGTTCTGTGGGTCATTCTCTCATTTTTTGTTCTCAATACAGTAAATCAGCGTGGGATTTCATTCCCTTTTGCTCCTGAAACCCTCAGGAAGTCCAAACACAATTGGTTGGTGCAAATGTAAATGTCCCATGCATTCGATATCCTATACCTGTGCACAGGCATTCATTTATTTCATCGGAACCAATTGAGCTCTTAAACAAGCACCAGACTTTATTAGAAACATGTAAATGATTAATATCGAACCATTAATCGAGAAAGTAAGAATAAGTTTTTCTGACGTAGAGAAACAGATGTCGGATCCATCTGTTTTTGCAAACCAGAAAAATTACGAGAAATTGTCAAAAGAGTATCAGCGACTTTCATGTCTAATCAAAAAAGTCGATGAATCAAAAAAATGCGAAAAAGAACTGGCAGATAATAGATCTATGTTATCAAGTGAATCTGACGATGATTTCAAAGAAGTCATCCAGACCGAGATTGAAAGTTTAGAAATCGAAATCACTAAGTTAAACGCAAAGATTTTGGCATTAATCATACCTCCCGATGAAAATGACTCTCGAAATACCATTGTTGAGATCCGCCCGGCCGCTGGCGGTGATGAGGCAGCTTTATTTGCTGGTGATTTGTTAAGATTATACTTGAAGTTTGCTGAAAAAAATAATTGGAAGTCTGAAATCCTTAATTTGGCAGAACGATCCCTCGGAGGGATAAAAGATGTCTCATTCAGTCTGATCGGCTCCAATGTTTACCGTTATATGAAATTTGAAAGTGGTGTCCATAGAGTACAGCGAGTTCCAACAACAGAAGCATCAGGCAGGATTCACACTTCAACAGTGACAGTAGCAATATTACCTGAGGCAAAAGATGTCGATGTGCAAATCAATTCTGAAGATTTAAGGATTGACGTATTTCGATCACAAGGTCCCGGGGGACAAAGCGTAAATACAACAGATTCCGCAGTTCGAGTTACGCACATACCAAGTAACATTAGTGTGGCAAGCCAACAGGAAAAGTCTCAGCATCGAAATAAAGAAATTGCGATGAGAATACTTCGGTCGAGAATTCTTGAAATTAAACAACAAGAAGAAATGGAAAAGCACGCGAAAGAACGTAAGACACAAGTAGGAACTGGAGAAAGAAGCGAGCGTATAAGAACTTATAATTACCCACAAAACCGGGTAACTGATCACCGATTTTGTATTTCAAATTTTAATTTGCCTGAAATCATGGAAGGCGATTTCGAAGGATTTTTAGATGAAATAATGGCTGCGAATTCAGCAGCAACTTTAGAAGCCGAACTCTTGAAATAAAGAACATGCAGGCAGATTAAAACTCAATTAATTTTTAATTCAGACTTGCTTCTACGGGAAAATAAACGGTTATTCTTGTGCCTGCATCGGATCCGCTTTCTACATTAATTTTTCCATTGTGATTCCCAATAATTCGTTGCACAACGACCATACCTAACCCCGTTCCACCCTCTCCCCATTTTTTTGAGAAAAAAGGTGTAAACATTCCGTTCAATGTTTTGTTCCCCATACCATATCCTGAATCAGACACGGATAATGTTACGTACCTGCCAACAGGAATTTCTTCACCAGATGTTGATGCCGCGTGATTATTATCTAAAAATGTTTCCGATAATTTGACTCGAATTTCTCCTTTATCAGTAATCGCATTCGCTGCATTCAGACATAAATTCATCAGTAATTGGAAGATTTGAGTTTGATTTAGTTGTAATTTAACCAAATTATCCGGTTTTTCTAATTTCAGTTCGATCCGTTTTGGTATACAATGGCGAAGAAGCTCAGTGCCATCTTCAATTAATATACCAATATCCAATAATGACTTCATTTCCTTTTTAGATTTGGCAAATTCTAATACTTGTTGAATAAGTTTACTCGCCAATTTACATGATTCATTTATTTGAGCCATGCTTTTTTCGACCAGGTTAGGATTTACTTTGATGAGCTGAGAATATCCACCGATGATTGCTAGAATATTATTTATATCATGAAAAGCGCCTGAGGCCAAATTGCCAATCACCTCCATTTTTTGTTTTTGATAAAGTTGCTCCTCCAATAAACTGTTTTTCTCCAAAAGTTCATCCTGAAATTCTTTTACTTTTAAAACACTGTTGATGCGGGCATGTAAATCTTCAAACTGAACGGGTTTATTTAATAGATCAATTGCTCCCAATTCCAATGCTTTTCGTTTTAAATCAGCTTCATTTAATCCAGTTAACATGATTACAGGCAACGCCTTTGTTTCTTCGTTGCTTTTTAATTCCCGAAGTAAATCAATTCCTGTTTTTTCTGGCATTTTTACATCTGAAACCACCACATCGAATTGAGTTGAACCTATCAACTCAATTGCGGCATCGGCACTATTAACAAAATTCAACTCCCATTTATCCTCAGAATCGTGCAACATTCGTTTTAATCCATTTAGGATTTTATCGTCATCATCAACAAATATAATTTTTTTTTTATCCATTTTGTTTCATACCTTTATTTAACGTGAAGATTATTCATGAAATTTACTTTCTTACAATAGTCAAAGCCTAATTCTATTCATATCTGATCTTTTGGCACGATTATTGGGAGTACTATTTTAAATTTAGTCCCAAGACCAATTTTACTATCTAAAACAATTTTCCCATTATGTTTATTCACAATGATTTCGTGGACTATAGACATCCCCATCCCAGTGCCTCTGCCGACATCTTTGGTTGTAAAAAATGGTTCAAAAATCCTCTGCTTAACCTCCTCTGACATACCATTACCTGTATCAGTAAATGTGATAGATACATTGTCTTTATCCCAGTTCGTCGTGACATTAATCTTGCCTTTTCTCTCGCCGTTTGCTTCATTTTTTTCACTTATTGAATGAGCTGCATTCACCAATAGATTTAGAAAAACCTGGTTTAGTGCATCTGGACTGCAATAAATTTCAGGTAAATCCGGACTCAGATTTAGACATAATTCCGCTACGTATTTGATTTCATTGCGCGCTAAAATTGCGGTTGTTTTAAGATTCTGATTTATATCAGATAATTTTTTGTTATTTTTCGAAACTCCCGAGTGAGAAAACTCTCGCATCGCCGATGTAATATCGATGACATGGTCGATTCCTTCTAGAGTCTCACTTAACGCCAGTGGTATCTGCTCTTGTATGTACGCAAATTCCCTTCCAATTAATGCTAAGTCAGAATCTTTTCCAATTAATTCTTTGTCTGAATTATTAATTTCACTAAATTTGCCTAGAATAGGAATAATCTTTTCCATACTCTTCAGTACGAAACAAGTGTTGTCTTTAATGAACTGCATTGGCGTATTAATCTCATGAGCGATTCCAGCTGCCAATACACCGACTGCTTCCATTTTATGCGCCTGGTTTAATTCAAATTCCAATTTCATTCTTTCAGCAATACTTCGTGACGCCGCCTGAATTTCTTCGATTTCATTGGTCATAGAGTCACAAATGGGCTTGAACATAGTTTCAACCCAAACTGTTTCATTATCGTATCGATTTAGTCGGAAAATGAGGGTTTGCTCTTGCTTGGAATATTTAATATCTTCAAATTTCAATTGAATTGATTCGATATCTTCTTCGTGGCAAAATTCAAAGAGAAACCGACCAATCATGTCATCTGGCTCGATTCCTAAAAGAGATTTGCATGCTGGAGAGACATATAATAATGTTCCGTCAGTCGTTTGACGAGATATTAGATCTGTCGCATTTTCCGCTAATAGACGAAAACTTTCTTCACTTTTTCGTAATTTTTCTTTTGTAATCGCAAGCTTTTCCTCCTGTTCCAATCTTGCGAAAATTTCATTAATGATCGTGGGAAGTTTATCCAATAGCATGCTATTTTTGACTAAATAATCCTGAGCTCCAAGCTTCATCATTTCTACTGATATTTTTTCTCCACCGTGACCAGTAATCATGATAAATGGGACCCTAATCTCTGCTTCTCCCATTGTCATGATTAGTTCCTCCCCCGTCATATCAGGAAGCTGATAATCAAGTAAAATTAGATCCACGGGGTGGTCCTGTAACCATGACAGCGCTTCTCCTCCACGCCGGATACACGTGGTCAAAAAACCAAGCCGATTTAACTTTTTTTCAACGAGGTTTAGCATTCCGACATCATCATCTACAACTAAAATTGAATGGGATGAAACTGATTTATACATGGTTATTAAACGCTTTTTTGTCAATGATATATTTTCATTGTATTTGCCTTATTTCACTTCAACTTATATACTTTCGAGATAAAACATCTTATGAACCTAGTGTCATAAAAAATGACATTTTGACTCCAAAATCAAAGTGGAATTGTTTGATTTATCTCTACTATAGTGCGCTACAATACCCGTAACCGTGTGTGTCTTAAAAACCAACCAAACTGAATGAATCGTCCCATAAAAAAAGACGAAAACAGCAAAACAATAGTGCTCATAGGCAATGAGTGCTGCGACGAAAAATTTGTTCATGAGTCTCTGGGATTGGCAATTGAATATTCATTTACTATCACTACTTACCACGAGCATTCACAGGCAATTAATTATTTTGATAAAAAAAGCGCAGATTTAATTCTGTTGGAGCTAGACCTCTCGGAGAACTACAGTCTCGATCTATTTTCCAAGGTGCAGTACGCCGCACCAAATGTACCAATTGTTGTTATTTCAAAATCTGAGAACGATGCAATGGCCATGGAAATTGTTAAAAGAGGATGTCAAGATTATTTGATCAGAGGAAAGATTGATCAAAATTTACTTGGTCGCTCTTTGCGATATGCTATTGAGAGATATAGTTTGGAAAAACAATTATTCCAATCTCAAAAAATGGAAGAACTTGGTCATTTAGCCGGTGGTGTTGCGCATGATTTTAATAATTTATTAACTGTAATTTTAGGCTGTTTGGATTTAATACGATTAAAGCCAGATGACAAAGCATCACTTGCAGACAATGTTGATGACATCCGTCAAGCTGCCAAACGCGGTTCGAACTTGACACGCCAGTTACTGATTTTCAGTAGGCATAAAATCATTAAACCAACCGTATTATATCTTAATAGAGTTATCAATGATACTGAAAAACTCTTGAGCCGATTAATCCCTAAAAACATCAAACTTGAAACAATATTTCAAAGTGATTTAGGAATTATTAAAGCAGATAGAGGACATATTGAACAGGTACTCATGAACTTGGTTGTAAATGCAAAAGATGTTATGCCTGATGGCGGTAATATTACCATAGAAACAGCGAACCTTAGCATTGAGAAAAAATCAAAATCATGGAACCGGGATATAGCGTCTGGCGCTTACGTCATGTTATCAGTTACCGATAATGGGACAGGTATGGATATTGAAACTCAGGCAAAGGTCTTTAACCCATTTTTTACAACGAAAAAAACTGGAGAAGGATCTGGTCTGGGTTTGTCTGTTGTTTTTGGTATTGTCAATCAAAGCGGAGGATATATTCAGGTAAAAAGTGAATTAGGTGCTGGAACTGTATTTTTCATTTACCTGCCAAGAATAGAAGAGAATTATCAGTCCCCGACGAAAAGTTTTGGAGAAACGACCGTATTTCCCCAACGGATCGAAGGAACTGAGACAATTTTAATAGTCGAAGAAGATGAACCATTACGTAATATGGTCTGTAAATTTTTAGAAGTAAATAGGTATCAAGTCTTATCCGCAACTAGCGGAGATGAAGCATTGGAAATCTGTAAAAAATACACGGGTTTGATTCACCTTCTGCTTGTTGATTTAAGTTTACCGGGATCACTAAATGGCCAGGAATTGAGCAGACAATTGAGTGAAAAACATCCTCTTCTTAAGGTGATTTACACATCTGGGTATCGCGGAAAATCACTATCTGCAATCGTTGAGCCGGGATTAGTATTTTTAGAAAAACCATATCGATTAGGAAACTTATCCCTAAAAATTCGTCAAATGCTTGAAATAAATCCTGATGTAAATCAGGGATTCACCATTTAAGAATCCTCATATCCATCAAATCATTATTACTCAATGAATTCATTTTTTGATCAAGGATGCATCAACAATATTATTTGTGTACGTAAAAGGAAAATGATGTTATTTTTTGAATTAAAGTAATTAGAAAAGAACAGGTTTTCCCCTATCATACCCTCAACCAGAAAAGCAGCAGCAATCTGCCCGCGTTTATAACACTAATTTCTTCCATTTTTTACAGCACTTGGAAGAGGCGTTGGAATGTAAACAAATAGCGACAATTGTACTATTTTGAAACGCGGCATTCAAATTGATACAAACCAAGCTATTCCTGTGTCTAAAATTAAAAAAGCATTGGCCTGAGATCGAATTGTTACTTATTCAAATTAAGGCAGATAAGTTTGTTTTGATATTTGTGGCACAATAAATTCTCAAAGTCATATGGAATCGAATAGATCAAAACCCGTATCATTAACCAGCGATTTAGATAGTAAATTTGCAAATTTTAGTTTATTCATGCAATACTTAAAAAAGATTAATCCCGATAGTAACTTCACGTTGATTGAGCTAATGGTCGCCTTTGTGATACTCATAATAGGCTTCCAAAGTTTTACGGCTCTTTTTTCTACGAGTTTGTCGACCAGTCAAACCTCAGTAGGTCAAACAAGCGCGACCGACGCAGTTGAGCAATTTTTGTACTACGCCTCCAATGAAATCAAAAACGACTGGGTGTCTTGGTCTCAGGCGTTTCCCTCAACCAAATCTGATTGGAACGATTCATGGCTGGGATGGAGTGAAAATCCAATTTATGACATCGGCAACGTAAAAATTGAATTTCCTTCGGATCTACTCACTGCGACTTTTGATCCCACGATTGACCAGGATGGAATATTTAGAGTACAGCATTTGACCTACAACGGAGCAGCCGACTATTCAGCAGTAATGAGGGTTTGGAAATATGAAGAAATATCAGAAAGTAAATTAATATTGTATGCAGAAACCAGCTGGCCAGCCGAAAAACCTTACAGTGAGAGAAGCAAAGAGACCTATTCAATAGACATATATGTCCCCCTTAAAGTTGAGCTTGCTTCAGGCGAGCGATCCGGCGGCAAAGTTACAAAAGTTGATGAAAATGGGGTTACAGTAGAATTATCAGAGGTTCTGCAAGGAAGTCGAATCATTACGTTTAAGATGACAAACGTCGGCGCAACCAATGGCGATATAGATCGATTTGCCATTTCCTGCAACTCATCTAATTTGTCATCACACAGCGCATCGTCTGGTTTTTCCACATCATCAGGCTACGATCTCAGTTCAGGTATTAATGGGGTTGTTATAAGTGGTAATAGCGGAAATACATTAGAAAACGGGGAGGTCCTTACTTGCACGTACAAACTTGAAGTGGATTCAGTTCCGGATACATCAATCGCGACCAATGCCGGGGGCAATGTTGAAATACTCGTTTTTACCCAAGATGATTTTGACTATGTCTATGAAAACCGTGACGATACAACCAGCACCATTACATTTGAACAAACAGCCAGCGATGCAGATGAAGCCTCAAATAATGTAGTAACGATTTCTGTGGAATTAATTGTCCCCAGCAACGGTATTTTGAGTGAAGATGTAGTAGTGAATTTTGCAGCAGCATCTTCCAGCACTGCATCATCAGACGCCGATTATACATTCGGCTCATCTGATCAGGCAGATGCTTCGAATTTTTTAACATTCGACCAAGGTTCCAATTCTGGAACTGTAAAATATCTGCAAGTCTATATTTCTCAGGATGCAAATGTCGAAGATGAGGAGATTATAGATATACAATTATCCATTGCCGGTGGGCCAGCGACTGGAGGAATATTAACGGAGCATCGAATTTCTATTGCCGATGATGATATCGCTGTTTTGAGCTTTCAATCACAGGAAAGCACAACCGAAGGTGAAGGGATCGAATCGTTTGAAGTGCCAATTGAGTTGTATATTGAAAATGACGGAATATTAGAAAAAGATATATCCGTCAGTGTAATTGACTTGGCAAATGGCACAGCGGAAAGTACGATTGATTACAGTTATCTCGGGGATTCATCAATTAGTTCGGTTACTATCAGCTCTGGAGCGGCCTCAGGCCATACAATACCCTATAGTTTAAAGATATTAGAAGACGGCGAAACTGAAGGTGATGAGACAGTAAAACTTGAAATAGATATGACCGAAGACAATTCACAATCACTTGGAAATCAAACAACTCATACGTTAACGATTAAAGACAACGACGTTTTTGAAGAAGCAGGCATACGTGTCAACTTTGGCTGTGACTATGTCGATATTTCTAATACAAACTCTGTTGCTATCGAATTAGTTAGTTTGAAATATTTTGGTGAAAGTAGCTTTTCCGGAATTCAGGAAATTCATATCGATCAGGATCAAACCACCACGATAAATGCGGATGCCGGTCAAAAAATTGAAGAAGTGGGTGTTGCGGTCAATAGAGAAAATGCAATAAGATTTACTGCCGACTCTGATTGCGGGATATCATCTACCGGTGATTTTATGTACATATTTGATTGCCAAAAGATCTACCTGAAATATAAAAGCGATGACGGTGGAGCTATCAAACGCGTAAAATTCAAATATTACAATTTGGATGATACATGGAGTCAATTCATTTCGCAAAACATAGTGAAAAGTGATGGTTTTGTTACTGTTAGTTCCCAATTGGGTAATATAATTACAGAGGTCAAAATCTCAAAAAACAGCAGCGGCTCAGGCTGGAGCTATGCATCGAGTAATATAAATTGTGATGCACTAATTGCACAAATAGAAGCAAGTCAGGGAAGTGTTTGTCAAGATATTGTATCAAATGTACGATTCTATAAGGACAACGATCAGTGCTATTACAAATTTTATCTCGATCGGGTAGAAATAGAAAACGACGCAAGTGGTCCAATTGTCCAGGCTCAACTAAAATATAACGATTCGAATACATGGTATAGCGCGAACCCAAGTTCCGAGATTACAAGTAGCAGCGGTCCACAATCTATATACGGTGCTGTCAATAAAAAAATCTATAAGATACGGTTTAAACGAGAATACGCAGGCAGACTAACTGACTGGATACGTGAAATAACTGATGCAAGTTTATGTGATATCTAGCAAAATAACAAGGGAGAGAAAAAATGATGGATAAACGAAAAAAGAATTCAGTCAATAGTAAAGAAGACAATCTTATTAAAATTTTTGATTTACTACCTAAAGACAACGTAAAAGGTGGAAATGGAAAAATCGTTTTTGGAGAGGTCTCATACAGTGATAAAAAAAGCAGGTTAAAATAAATCGTTACTTATCTTACCCTTTAGCACGTGCGTAAACAGCTTTTACCCTTGCTATCAATGCGGGAATTCTAACAGGTTTACGAATAAAATCTATCGCTCCAATTTCAAAGCTTTGTATCTCGGCTTCGACGGATGGATCACCTGTTAAAATTACAATGGGAATATTCTTAGTCTTTTCATCTATTAATAGTGTACGACATAATTCAAAACCATTACAATTAGGCATATGAATATCCGTAATGATTAAATCAGGCGGCTTCGCATTAATTATTTCAAGAGCCTTCTGACCATCCGATGCCCTGACAATATTAGCATCAAAAACTTTCAATCCCTTTTCCAGTAAATCAAGAACAGATTGGTCATCGTCAACAATAAATATTTCCTCTGGGCCTTCATTATCGTTTTCAACGGTTAAATCGAAGACCGACTCTTCAATGCTGATATTATTTTTTGAGGGCTCTGTTGTTTTAGTCTTCTCTTCTTTATATTCATCACTGCTTAATGGTTTCGGAACATGACGTCCTACCTCCTCGATTGTCGTAACTCCTTTTGCCGCTAAAACCATTCCAGTCTGCCACATGGTGCGCATACGGTTTTTCGTAGCCTGATTAAACAACTCTGTGGAAGTAGCATGTTTCGAAATCAAATCTCGGAGATTTTTGTCAATTACCAATAATTCATTAATTGCAATTCGGCCAGAATATCCGCGATCATAACATTTCATACATCCTGGGCTCCTGCGCATGCTGGGCGCCTCAGTAAGACTTAAGGTTTCCAATTCAACCAATTCTTCTTTGGTCGGTTCTACGTCTTCTGCACATTCATTACATATTCGTCGGGTTAATCGTTGTGCCAATACAGCTGCTAATGAATCGGCAATCATATCTGCAGGAACATCCATATTTATCAAACGTGTAATTGCTGTTACCGCATCGTTAGTATGAAGAGTACTAAAAACAAGATGCCCAGTTTGTGCTGCTTGTAACGCCGTTACCGCAGTTTCAGCATCACGAATTTCACCAACATAAATAATATCAGGATCTTGCCGAAGTATCGCCTTTAATGCACTGGCAAAGGTCATTCCTTGTTTAACATTGACACCAATTTGATTCACTCCTTTTATTTTATATTCAATCGGGTCCTCAACGCTGACAATATTAATATCTTCCGATTTTACAGCATTAATAATTGAACATAAGGTACTACTTTTCCCTGATCCAGTTGGACCTGT
>JAJFLO010000078.1 GCA_021772675.1 Verrucomicrobiota bacterium
CTCAAGTCGATGAAATAGCTGCCTAATCGTTGAGTAATCTACTTATTGCTGTATTTTATTTAAAGTAGTGGTATGTCTTCGTCGCATCAATGGATAAAAAAGTGTAAAATAAAAAAGAGACGCTATGAAGCGTCCCGAATAATTTAATATTTTTAAGTTTTCCAGACGCGGTTAGGGCAGCACATCTAACGATAGGAGCATCATCCTGTAATAGTGACACGAGTGGTCTATAAAAACTGGAAATTCCAACATCACCAAGTATTTCTGCGGCCAATTGTCGTTCCAATTTATCTTTGGATTGAAGAAAATAATTGAGTTTTGTTCCAGCAATCAATACACCGTCAATACCACCGTGCCGGAGCAATCCGCACAATGCACCTTTTATAATAAACTGATTTTCATCTTCCAAGTAGGGTGAAATTTGTTCAAATGCTTCATCCTCTTTAAGCTTACATAATGTTTGAATTGCTACGCCCTTTACTCTCGGAGATTTTTCTACTTCCAATCTATTGATCACTTTCTGGTAAATTGAAACTTCTGAAATATTAGCAATTTTGTGTAATACATACTCTCTAACTTCGGGGGATTCATGCTCAATTAATTCTATATAGAATTTTGACAACGATTCAAGTTCACATACTTCAAGCATGGATAAGCTATAAATAATCTCTCCCGGATTCGAACTTTTCAATCCTGCCAGTAGCACAGATAAACTTGATCTATCATTTAGTAATAACTCAATTTCGCCTAATTTTCGTTTGGATAGCGCTTGGAGCAATTTCGCCGTATATTCTTTTCTTAGCAATGCACCAAAATAAATCCATATTGCCGCTAGTAAGAGGAAAATAATTAAAAGATGAATGGATTCCAGAGATAGAAAAGAGGTAAACATTAAGATTATAATTCCCGAAAATCCAATAGCGATAGGTTCAACCAGAATTTCTCTCATCGTTTGCACTTGCAATCTTTGAGATACCGGGAGTGGTTGGTATAGGATATGAAAAGCTGGAGCTTCAACGGTCGTTCTCAAAACTTCATCGATGAGTTTTGTCATAACAATGATGATGAAAAAAACAGTCGCGAAACCCGAAAATCCAATACTGACAATACCTAATGCTGCACCCAAAGAATCTATGAAAGGCAGCGCAAGCAGGGCAAACCCTAAACCAAAGCGGGTAATTAATGGACCACTGGTAAATGTACTTAATAGTTGAATGATAAAAAGAACTGCATAAAAAACACCAAAAAAACTGGCTAAATGCGTTTCATCTTTATAATTGTTGGAAACCTTGTCGTAAAAAATATAATCTATAATGTAATAGCCTAGATACGACAGAACAGAGATGATAAAAAACAGTTCTAAATATCTATTTTTGGAAAGGTTAAGGCTTGTGCGTGTCTCAATTTTTGTTGTTTGTCTATCCGTTGAAAATTCGCATAGACGTGTGATGAATACAAGAACAACCAAAGCCGCTACAATACCTACAGTGGAAATCAGCAATAGATTAGGCGTACCTATATGCCTGACCAATAGTGGGATTGAAAAACCGGCTAATATACAAGCGACTATCTGGCCTGTGACAATTAACCCAAAGAGACGCTTTCCCTGCCTTACATTAAAAATTAAACCTGACACAGCCCAAAGTTCCAAATTGGCAAGTACCCATATCACATCTTTGCTTATCATGAGAGATAAAACAATCCCTTTTGAAAAGTAAAGTTTGATTGACAAATGAAATCCAGCTATGCAAACTGATAAAAATATTAACGTTAGGAGAAGAAGTTTCTCTGGAGAAAGGCGTTTTTCTAATTTCACATAAAAAATTCCAAGAATTGTAGCGACAATTGCTGATGCAATGTACACATACGGTAAAGTGCTAACACTAAATTCCTTAAGGAAAAGTGTGTTGGCGGTTGTTTCAAGAAAAACAATGGTGATTCCACTTAAAAATGAATGAATGATTAGCAGTGCTAATGGCAACTTTTCGCCTGGACGAATTTCTAATACGTTCAATATTAGTTTGCTTAATTTTATAAAATGGGTTTGCATGTTACAATTGGTAGATGAGATAATCTTTCTGTAAATTCTGTAATAACGTTCTTCTTGACGAACGAACTCATTTTGTTTTTGTATTTCATAAATTCTGACGAGTGCGTTCTTATTTCTTGAGTGGCCGGTGTTAGCTCATGCTTCTTGGTAAGGAGAGTTTTTCCAGGAATGGCGACGTTACGTTCATCTCTACCCGAGATTTCACAACTTCACTCACAAAATGAAAACATACCCAATTATGATAACAGCGCAACATTGTAAGATCGTCATTTAAATTGACAAATCAAATTAAATTAAAAAAGGATCTTCGCACAAATGGGTACTTCTTTATCATCCAACGAATGTTAACTCTTCAAATGTAATGTTTTTAATTCAAGTTTGTAGAATTCTTGAATTCTATAACCATAAACCAATAGTGTTCGGCATTGTTGTTACTGTATCTAAATGATTTAAATTTTCGACTGAATATAGACGTATTTTTGCGATAAGAAAGGTGCCAAAGAGGAGTCATAAATGGCCAATCAAGATATGAGGGCATAACAGCGCGCAAGAATAGGTTAGAAAAAAGTGTCCTGCCTGATCCTAAGCTCTTTTTTTCGAGTCCAATCCCTTTATTAGTTCCTCAAGACTGGCCCAGCCGTTGGAATACATGTGAATTAATTCCATTTCTCTTTTCGTTGGACGATGTCCGAGCACAAGTAATAATAATAAAGAAGCAATAATGGCGATATACTGTTGAATGGTTACACCTTGTTAAGATTCAGCCAGTAGATGTCAGCATTGCAGATTACAATTGACCTATTTAACACAGTCTCAATTTCCCAGCTGTATCGATATATGGTACTTATAAGTTCAGCGGGTATATCCCATTTATTGGTCAAGATAAAATATTCTTTACCATCCCATACTCTGACCAAAACTAACCTGAAAGGTCCTTTTAGATCTTTCTCGTTGCCGAGCTACACTTTTTTGTCCCAGCCAGCCCCGGCCATTTTATCAATGATGGAACACTGTTGTCTGATGTTGTTAAGCCTCTGGCGGATATGGAACAAATTTTGGAGGTTGGCATCAATTGCACGGCGCTAAAATATATTGCGAGTTTAATTTCCTATGTTCCAACGTGTAACTAACAATGCGATCGTTGTTTATCCCAATTCCAGTGAAACTTACAATGCCGTGACAAAACCGATGTGAGGATTTATCAAATCTGTAATCCTTTATTACAACGGCTTGTAGATGGCGTAAATGCAGTGCAGCTCTAATCGGCTGCTGCTGTCATATTGGGCAATCCCATATCCGTGCTATTTCAGAGAAATTAAAATATTAGTTAATGATCGAGCCAAAAAATGTTCATAATGCCGAACCCAACGTGGAAGCAAAACCATTTCAAATGGGCCGTATTTTACACAATTTCATAGGCTAGCTTATATTCATCAACGTTGGTATAGAATACAGTAATTTCTTCACCTGACTCAATATCTCTCAATGCAATTAATTTTGCCCACAATCCTAATTCGTTGTCGATCCAATCCACAATGGCATTTGGATCGTCGTCGTGGTTACAGAGGCAGCAATTATGGGCGAACTGGAATTCTGACAAAAAATTGTGATATTTATAGAATTCCATTGATTTGATTGTAATTCTCACAGGAAATTTGAAAGGATGAATGAAAGATTATTGCGATTCGTTAATTTTGCCGATGCAAT
>JAJFLO010000079.1 GCA_021772675.1 Verrucomicrobiota bacterium
ACATACAAATACTACTTGACAAAGTTGGGAAAAGAACTGGTTATAACCGCTCAAAAACTTAAAGAAACCATATTGATTCCAGCTCTGAATTATTAAACTCTTGCCAAAAAATACACGAATATTATTGATAAGGTACTAATATCTCTGGCAAAAGTGTATTTTGGAGAGGATCATTTCAACGTCCAAATTTAAAAAACGGCCTATGTTCATAATCTAAGGCTGGATATCTTTTCGATACCAGCTCGTATATTTGCCGCTGCCGCGCCTTCGTTCGCTAATCGTAATCGTTTGACTCCTGCGAAAGCTTGACCAACTGTTGCTGTGTAACTCTCAGTGATTGACTTTTTCCAGATAACGGTATTATCATCATGGCGGGTTAATTTCCATAGTGTTTCCAAGGAAACGGTCATATTAAAGCCCATAAGCGGTTGCGAAATTTCAAAGACCTCAACGTCTAAGCGATAGTCGGCACTATTTCCCGAAATTACGGCAGTGAAGACCTCTGATTTCTCAATCGAGCTTTGAAGAGCTTGCATGAATGCTTTATTCGAAATTTGAGATGCTATCATCGGATTCGTTTTCTTACCACCTTCGACAGATACATTAACAGATCTGGGGTGATGATTAACTAAATCGAAAGATGGGGGCACCATCCCCTGCCACTTTGCTCCGGAGGCACATCCAAGAAATAAGACAAATAGTAGGAGCGTGAAAATTGGTTGGATCAATTTAATTACATCTAGCTTCATGGAATTTTTCATGGTCTACTTATCGCTTATAATTTTATAGATTGATTTTGCTAAATATCTCATCGAGGATCTCGTTTACCATGGTTTTTGGTGTTCTTCGAACCAAGGACGGCCGTTTAGATGTTCCTGATGCCAAGGCATAATCGTTCTCCGGATCACGGAAATGGATTTTTAATGAGAGGAGATACATAGTAATATCCCACATCCACCGATCTTCATAAGTAACGAGTACATCGGTATCACTTGCTATTTCACTCCTAGTGCCTGAGGCTGCGTTATAGCCACGTTCGGTCAATCCATCGGCAATCATCTTTTCAATACCGCGTTCGTCTTTAGGTTGTCGGGCTACGTAATATTTGTTGGCATTTTTAAACTCGGCATCAGAAATTATTTTCGAAGAAATAGATGCACAACCGGAACCGAAAACCAATGTACAAAGTAATAATACCACCCCACATACAAAATTTTTCATTTTTTCACCCTCGTCAATTGTTTGAAATTAGAATTATATTCATTTCATTCTCGATTATGGAAAGCAATATTAACAATGCCATCATGTAATACAAATTGAAATTATAAAAAGACGTTTATGAATTGATTTTGTCAGTGTACGATTTCCTGAATTATATTAATGTGTGGGCACATGTACATTTGTGATCATTTCACTGAACTAACGTGATACTAGACTCGTCATGCAGGCTTACCGCCTCATTTTAATATAAAACTAATTTCAGCGCTCAATCTAGAAAACTCAATTTAGAAGTTCAATTCACCAATTCCATTAATGCAAAATCAATCATTAGATAACGACAATCAGCATTGGTCAAAAATACAGGAGTTAGGTCATGCATCGGGTATCAAGGCGCTATTATGGGTATACCATTTATTAGGTGAAACAATATTAAACATAATTTTAGTCCCTGTCATCAGTTATTATTTTTTAACAAACTCTCAAGCAAGGCGTGCGTCTCTGGAATATCTTAACAGAGTTTATAAAGCTGGGAGCAAACACAAAGATTTCATCAAAAAACCAGGGTTAAAAGAATCTTATAAACATTTTCTTAATTTCGGCTTTGCGGCGGTAGATAAATTTTCTTTCTGGTTGGGACATCGTAAAAGAGAAGATCTTATTTTCGAAAATTATGAATCAACAATAAATAAAATAGCTAAACAAGGCCGGGGGGCAGTAATTCTCAGTGCTCATCTGGGAAATATCGATACGATTCGGGGTCTGGCAAATGATTATTCTAAAGTGAACGCTTTAGTATTCTCTGAAAACGCATTAAAATTCAGCAATGTTTTGAAAAGTATCAACAGTCGTGTTTCTGAACGTTTAATATATATCAATGAAATTAATGTCAGTACAGCGATCATGCTGCAAGATAAAATCGATAATGGTGAAATATTAGTTATTTTAGCAGACAGGACCACCATTAATTCGGCACGCAAAGTCAGTTATAGTAAATTTCTTGGAGAGGACGCAGCCTTTGGCCAGGGACCGTTCATTTTGGCAGGTTTATTGAAGTGTCCGGTTTATCTAATGTTTTGTTTGAGAGAGAAGAATACTTATCATGTTTATATTGAGGACTTTGTCGATAGAATTCCGTTGGATAGAAAAAACAGAGAAAAAATACTTCTTGAAATTATTCACAAGTATGCGGGAAGATTGGAGCATTTCTGCCTGAAATACCCTTACCAATGGTACAATTTTTTTGATTTTTGGTACAAAAATCAAAAATAGTTGAATAAAATTTTTAACATATAGCCTGATTAATTCATCCGGCTTCGTTACGAGAGTGCTTAGCTTACTTTAGGTCAATGAGTTATGTAGGTTCCGAAGGTGAAGGCTTCCAGCTCGTAGAGCCTACAGCTCGGAGAGAATCGTGTTGAAAATCCGCCGTGGTGGGTGGAAACTATTTCAAGTCTTTGGGTTCTTCCTGAATCCGTGAAGGTTTTCTTTGAATGCATTTAAAGAAAGCCTCCGCGAAGTGGCGACATATTGCTAATTTGTAAAATACCTAATAGTTATTTCGTCTTGAACTTACCGTCTTGGATTCAGGTTCTTCATAACTCGCTTATATGAAATGAGATATGTGTCCTGCTGTACAGCAGGATAGAAGCCGGGTGAATTGATCAGGTTAGCGGTTTATATGACCTATGCAGATATACAAGTATTTGTAAATGGTAAACAACATGGTCAAGCCGTATATGACTCCCGTAGAGGCAGCGCGCGAATGGATAAATTTATTAGCGCTGATAAAAAAGTACGTGAACTTGTAGATGAACTCATACAGTAGTTGAAAAAGACGTATGGTTTATTATTGGCTGTGTTCTATTAAATAAATTGATAGCCTTCCTTCACATAAAACCTTTGCCTGATCCAATAATTTAAATTTGTACAATAACATCCTCTCATCGTCCCCTACTTTTTCAGATTCAATAAGCACATCATTAAAAACAGTATCTAATCTATGACAATAAAGCTGTAATTTCCTTATGGAGGCAAGATACCCTCTTTGGGGTGAGGTAGGAGATTCTGTACTAATCAACTCCGAATGCAAAGCCATACTTTGAGCCGCGTATTCGACGCCACAAACTGCGTTGAGTCGATGATCGACTTTCAAAGGATTATCCGCATCACGATGACTCGTTGCTATGACTCGTATTTTTTTTTCATCGAAATCGATCACGTGATCGAGTAGGCACATTTTTCCGGAATGTGGAATTAATGATGCAATATTGATTGATTTTAGTGACATAATAAAATTATTCAAAATTCGTAAGTTGGCTGTAGCGATCTATACTGCAAGCAGTAAGTTTTTCGACATTCGTTTGTCAATTTAGGCAGTGATTTTACAGAAACCTGTCGAAAACCTGATGGCTTTCGGTATACTCTATGTTTCAACTCCCATTAAACACAATTGATGAACTGGGTAGTGAGCCCGGTAATTCTTCTCAAGAGGCCCAAGATCTCAAAATAAAATTTTATCACATCTTGCCACTAACCTGAATAATTCATCAGTATTCTGCTGCGAGCCCTAATCTCTGCCCAAATAAGCCGATTAACTCCTTTTACATCTCAGTGAATGAAAATTCACTTTCATTGTGCAATTTTCTCTAATCAATTTATTATGAGCGAGTTAAGTGCTCTCGCGACGAATCGCATGAATTAATCAGGTTAATATTTTGTGGATTCAAATGAGTGATTATGATTGACATGCTATCCAGAAAATTGAGTGAAATTTTTCCAGAGTATTGGTTTGCAATAGGATCAAGTAGTGAAATCGCATGCAACGAGGTATTCTTTTGGATCAAATTGTTTATTTCGTCGTTGCTATGTTGATAGGGTTCGGTGATCTCATTCGTTAATGATACAGCTAACGCAGCAATTGTTTGATGCGTGTTTGTATTAGATAAAACCATCGCGACACCACAGGCCGCATCTGCCCTGCATTGTGTGCACAAGGGATATGGAGTATCAAGATCATATACTGCGAGTAATACATCTTTTTTTTCTGTAGACAATACCGACGCCGCTTCCAGAAATGCTGCGTGAAAACTGTAACAGCCACACGCTATACTGGTCGATGGATTCGTTGAATGGGTGGCAATGCTCCAATATCCAGCAGGAGCATTTTGGACAGAATTATGAAATAGAAACGCGGAAATAATGGGGTCATCATCTGCAAGTGATGTGCATAGTTTATCGGTAATCTGTAAGTCGCCACTAAACGACGAAAACACCGGGATAAGTGTGTCTGGAGCAATGTCAGCATGCTGAATCGCTTCTTCAGCAAGGTGTACTGCTAGTAACGAGGTCTTGTTTGCCCTTCGTTTTTCTCTTGGTGACATTAAGGATACAGCAATATCGCTGGTTTGATTTGCATCATATTGGGCTTCACCACGCAATATGGATCGTGTATTATTCCATCCATTGAAGCCTGGCGCCAGTATGCCAATACCATTTAAATATATCGTATCCATCATGAATGACCAAAAATTAAGCTACAGTTGTTACCACCAAATCCAAATGAATTACTGAGTACATACGTCAAGGGTTTGTGGTGGGTGTCAAGGACAATATTAGCTTCTATACTGCTGTCGATAGTTTCCGTATTGAGGCTCTTGGGGATTAACTGTTGTTTTAAACAAATCACACTGATGATTGCCTCTGTTATTCCAGCAGCACCTAAAGTATGTCCGGTCCACCCTTTTGTTGAACTACAGGGTACATTCGTTCCCAATGTTTTCACTACGGCTTTATCTTCAGTTGCATCATTCGTTTTAGTGGCGGTGCCATGTAAATTCACATAGGATATATCATTTGCAGTTAATGCTGCTCGTTTCAAAGAACTGCTCATGGCATCAGCCATTCCTAATCCCTCGGGATGAGGAGTGGCCATATGGTAAGCATCGCTACTTTCACCATATCCGACTAACATAATACCTTCTTTTTTTGACTCATGCTTTTCCAATAAAACGAAACCTGCTGATTCTCCTATAGAAATGCCATTGCGATTAATGTCCGCTGGCCTACAGCGATCCGATGACATCAGTTCCAAAGCGGAGAAGCCATGAAGTGTTGTGCTGCAAAGAGTATCTACACCACCAATTATTGCCGCGTCACAAAATCCACATTCTATAAATCGACTGGCATTAGCAAATACTTTGGCACTGGAAGAGCACGCCGTTGATACTACAAATGAGGGGCCTGTTATATTCAATACCTGCCTAATATATGAAGCCAGGGAAAAATTATCGTGTGTTTCGTGATAATGATACGTATCCGGAACGCCGAGGCCTTTGGTTGTGTAATTTTTATAGGCTAATTCTGTTTCAAGAATACCTGAAGTGCTGGTGCCTAAAAATAGGCCGATACGGTCAGGACCATATTTGGTTTTGGCTCTGCCTGCTGCTTCAAGAAAATTATCTTGTTGTAACGCAATCTGAGCCAATCTGTTATTTCTGCAATCATAGTTCACCAGTTCTCCGGATATAGGCTCATCTTCTATGCCTGCCACACGGCCTATATAAGTGTCTAACTGTAATGTCTCAAAATCACATGCATGCAATCCTGATTTGCCACTTTTTATTGCTAAAGAAGTGGCATCAATCCCCCGGCCTAAGGCATTTGTTAACGTATAATGTGACAAAATCAATGGTTTCAAAGAGTATTCCCTTATTCCGTGGAAAATATTAATTGGCCTGTCAAAACTTTTTCTTCATTAGAAAATCCACTAAACTTTGCACGGTTGCCTGTAACGTGGTATTCCATATTTAATTCATCGCCCGGGTGTAGTGGTTTTAAAAATTTAACATTTGGTACTTGTTTGATGTCAATTTCTTCCTTAATTTCGACTGACAATGCGCTTATGACATAAGTTAAAATGACAACACCCGGGTAAAGAGGATTGTTTGGAAAATGTCCATCTAATGATGGGTGATCAGGCGGTATTTTAATGGAATTTTTATAGGTGCCCTCCCGAACTGTTTGCATCACATTATCTTGGTTAAGCTCCCTATAGAATTGATTTAACGCCTGTTTTGGCAATTTCCCGGTTTCCGAGCGCGGCAAGCTATCGACAATATAAAGAGGCCTCGGGAGAAACAATGGATCAATCTTTTTCCTCAATATTCTAATAATTTCATTTTGTTTTAGATTATCTGTTACGACAAAAGCCGTTAAGCGTGACATTTTACCATCATGTTCATCAGGCATAAAGAACGCACCATCCCGGATACCCTCTATATCAGTCAGAATAAGGTTAAGCTCTTCAAATGACGCTCTTTTTCCACCAATATTTATCATACTTTCATTGCGTCCAAGCAATTCTAAGTATCCGCTTTCTTTTGCAATTACGCGGTCAGGAAGTGGCACTACAGATTGATAACAGTCACACTCTAGCTGGTTGACACCGTTGTGGCTGGTTAACGTAATTCCGTCTAATAACTTCCATAAGTGATTCCTGGTTGTTTGCCGGGTCGCGATTGTCCCCGCCTCTGTGCAACCATATATTTCAAACGTGCTGGTATTATAATAAGATTCTGCTTTTTTGGCAAGTGAAATTGATAGTGGCGCGGTTGCAGACAGAATAAATTCTACAGACTGGAATGGGGTTTCAGTTTCAAGACAGGATTGGAGATGTAACGGGGTTGTAATTAATGCGCATTTAGCCGGGCAATTATCAATGGATTTCCGAATCGCCTCCGGGAAAAAAGGCGTGCCAGTATGCATGGCATACCCTTGCTGAATCGGTAGCATAATAGACGTTTCTAAGCCAAACATATGCTGTGCAGGCACCGTTGCAACTAAAGTCACCGGGGCAATCTGTCTGTATGTATTAAAACTTTGATGTGTTCTTAGAGCAGTGCTTACCAGGGAATTCCAGGTTTTATAGTGTTTTTTCGGGACGCCTGTACTTCCGGATGTATAATTTATAACACATAAATGTTCCGAAGATAGTGTGGGAATTTCGAATGACAAAGGGGCGTTTGGAGTATTGCTATTTTTGAATAATATCCTCTCCTGTTCGATTTCTAAATCTTTGTCATCGGTTATATAATACGTATCCGGAGATTGAGGTATCAAATTATTTATAGCATCTCTTAGTTTATTTGGTGGCAGAATATTTGTTTGTTTTCGAATTAATATTGCACAAAAGCTGACTAAAAAATGGTAACGATTGGAACATAAATTGATTGCATACTGTTTATCAGGAAGTTGATCCGCAAGATGTCGCGCATCAGATAATAATTGGCACGTCTGAATCGGTTTGTCAGCATCCCATGCAATGATTGAATCATAGGTATGGATTGCAATTAGTGGAAACGAACTCATAGCATATTCTTTGAATGTGTAGAGCCTCCTGCAAAAAATCCGAGTGACAATAATAGTACATCACTAAATTTCGGACGTAAGTCCGGTCGGGACAACGTCCATCACCGGATGCGTAGGCATTTTTGGATTGTCATCAAATAGATATTGTAACCGTCTCATGATAAGGTTAACATAGGGTTTTACAAGTATCCATTATGAAAAATAAGAATAATGCGCTGCTTGCAAAAGTATCCTTGACCGCACCTCATTCAATTTTGGATGCAGGGTCGATTATGACGTATTGCGTGTGATGCTTGACGCATCGTATTCATACTTCATCATCGAGTATGTACCAAGAAAGATTGATGCCCAATGGGTTGCGACTGATGAGTGGCACCTTTATCAAGTAAGAAGGAGTGAGTACGGACCTTAACATATACACATAACTGTTTACGTGATAAATCTGTCAATAATGCGTTCGCAATACGGTTCAAATAGACTTTTGCAAGTGGCTCTAACCTGGATTATGCATAAAGTTTTGTGATGAGAGTTATTAGATTGCCTGCAATCAATGAGTTATGAATATTATTCGCGTGCAGGCTTCCAGCTCGTAAAGCCTACAGCTCGGAGAGAATAATGTTGAAAATCCGCCGGGGTTTATAACGCGCCGTGGTGGGTGGAAACTATTTCGAACTCGTAGAACTTTATAACTCGTTGATATTATGTAATATAATGACTTGTAATAGAAAGTTAATGAATAATCCAGGCTAACATATATACCGACAGCCATCAGGATTTCGATCCCGCTCAGCGGCATAAAATTATTGCCTGAAATGAATAACCAATGTCGAAAAACCTACTGCTTGCAGTATAGCATCTCAAAAGAGTGTCAAAGCAACCCTATCGGACAAAATGAAATCAATTGATATCGGCTACAAAAGTAAAGATGAATTGGAATCTTTTTTATTGAGCAACAACAAAAATCTTTTATGTGCCGTCCATTTTTCCGATGAGACACTAAAATCCTCTCTCAATAATCATCAGTTTGCGGTAAATCTCAAGCAAATGAACGGGGGCAAACATATTGAAGTTTGGGCAACCGAAAAAGAAATTGAATATGGTCAGTTCAATGAGATTAAATACAGTAAAACCGATGATTTTTTAGTCGCCTCTCTGTCGGCATCTGTCAATTTCGATAATTTTGAAAATGAAATACAGGAAAAATACGCCGGAATTATTACATTTGCACGGCACCAGGGATTTTCGTCATTTATTCGTATGTGGAACTATTTCCCCGGGATCAATGATCATGACAACACAACCGAACGTTATAAGCAATTTTGTTCAGGTCGTCACCTCGCGTTTAAAATAAATTATCACAATTTTCAATCCGTGTTACCTGCTGGAACAGCTGTAGGAAGTAAAAAAGGCAATATCAATATTTATTTTTTAGCAGCCAGATCACCTGGTTTGCATATTAAAAATCCACGTCAGTTATGTGCGTATAAATATCCCGATCAATATGGAAAACACAGCCCGTCATTCGCACGTGCAACCTTTAAGCAATGGAATGATAATGCTAATTTATTTATTTCCGGTACAGCAAGTATTGTGGGCCATGAAAGCAGGCATCACGGTGATTGTGAAAAGCAGGTTCAGGAAACTTTTCGCAATATTCACGCATTATTAGATACAGAATATCTTAAAACCTTAAAATTATTCCCGCATCAGTTCAACCATTTTACGCTGGATGTAATGAAAGTATATGTGCGAGATCCCAAGTATTTATCCGTTATAGAAAATGAATTTAAACGTGAATTTGATTGGCATGATAAATCACTATTTTTGATTGCTGATATCTGTCGCAGAGAGCTTCTTTTGGAGATTGAAGGCATTTGGTCAACTGAAGTATCTTGATTGTCTAGGAACCTGTATTTTAAGTGAGTCTGTATTCAAAATGTGAGTGGCAAATAGTAAATCGTTCGCCGCGGCGAATGAATCATATGTGCGCAGTCAGGAATGACTGCGTTACTTTGACCTCAACCTCAAGCGTTCCCGGAACCACTCACATTTTGAATACAGACTCTTTTAAGTTATTCTTATTGCGCGCAGGGCGCAAGGTAATATAACCAGTGAGACAATTATTTTGGAGGAGCGTGCGTTGGTAGTCCCGTCTTTAGGCGGAAGTTTTAGATGAGCTTTAGCGAGTTAATAGTGGAATGTAATCGCTCTTAACCCAGACCGTATTTTATGTCAACTCCTTTCTTGCAATAGCCCTGAGCGCGGCCCGTTAAATTTATACTTTAAAATCATTATGGTAAAATTTGTTATCAAGTTGCTTTTTCTTTGCTTAATATCCGAGACAATTTTTAGCACAGAAATCAATGATAGAGAAATAATTAAAAAGCCGCTTTGGGAATTTGGTTTGTTCAATGGTATCGCAAAAATACCAGGATATCGAGGGTCAGATGAAAGCGAACTTTATATTCTACCACTTCCATATTTAATATACAGGGGAAAAATCTTTCAATCAGACAGAGAAGGCCTAAGGGGTATTTTTTATAAGAATAAACATTTTGAATCCAATATATCTTTCTTTGGTAATCCGCCTGTCGATGATGACAATAAAGCTCGCAGAGGCATGGACGATCTTGATCCTATCCTGGAAATCGGACCATCAGTTAAATATTTTCTAATTCAACATAATCCTGAAGAAACCATGTATTTCCAGATATCGTTGCGAGGCACAATGTCAGCCAGTAATGGGGTATCGTTATCCTACGAAGGAATTCATGGCGATATCAGCTTAATTTACAAAAATTTTAACTTCGCTGGTCGTAATAAATTAAGAGTTGGTGCAAAAATAAGCTTAGACTATTCTGATAAATCTTATAACAGTTATTTCTATAATGTTGAATCGCAAGATGCTACTGCAATTCGTACCGCCTTCAATTCTGGAGGAGGTTATGGTGGATTTAATGTTTCAGGAAATATGATTTACAAGGTAAATGACAAGTTTTCCCTTGGTCTTTTGTTGCGATGGGAAAATGTTCGCAATGCGGTTTACGACAATAGTCCTCTTGTAAAAAATAAAGACAATTTTATACTTGGAGCCGCTCTAATTTGGAAACTCGCTAAATCAAAAAAAATACGTTAATAAAGGTGTGAATTTTTGAGGTGTTACTGCGAGAGAGAGTGTATTCAAAATGTGAGTGGTAAATAGTAAATCGGCCATTCCTGGCTGAATCATATGTGCGCAGTCAGGAATGACCGCGTTACTTTGAGCCAACCCCGAGAATTCCCGGAGCCACTCACATTTTGAATACACACTCCTGCGAGAGGACCACTTTTTTGCTATTAACCTGATTAATTCATGCGGTTTCGTTACGAGAGTGCTTAACCCGGATTTCTCACAATATTTCTATTACGAAAAGCGTATACCACCTAAATTCAAAGTCTTAACTTGATAGTATAGGAATTTGTATTCTAAGTCATTCTAATTTCAGATTTTAAATAAATTTTATAGAATCTCTTGATAAGGAGTGTGTGTTGGTTTGTAGTTCCGTCTTCAGGCGGAAGTTTTACCGACGCTTCAGCGAGTGCGTGCTACTATTGACTCGCTAAAGCTCATCTGAGGCTTCCGTCTAAAGACGGGACTAGGAACCTTACCCGTCCGAGTTTTTCGTTGATTTGATTGTATAAGCACTTGTATTTTAAGTTACAATTGATGTGAGACGAAAACCCCGGCAAAGCCGGTTAAATTTATATAAATAGAGCCACTTGCAAAACTATGCCTGAGACTGATTTTGAGTGCAAGATGTGCAGGTGCGAAAATTGCATGTAAATGCGCATAGCCTTGGCGCCATGTGCTTTATATGAAAATATTGCAGATGTGCGCCTTGCGCCGAAATCCGAGTAGGAAGAGTTTTGCAAGTGGCTCAAATAGCTTAAGCTCAAGCGGCACCGAAGAAGTAATCTATTCGGTGGTTCTTTTTCCTCGGCTTCTTTTAAAAGTCTAATCACTGGATTAAAGAAAAATTGACTTTCGCATAAAAAATGCGTATTGTGAGAGTAGAAAATTAAGGAAATGATTATGCTAAAAACCAAAGAAAGACTGGAAACCGCTGAAGAGATTGAGCAAGCCCGCCAAGAAATGGGCGACTGGTACGATTCACTTTCAGAAGGCCAGAAAGAATGGCTCGGAAGGCGAATTCAGGACGCTAAAAAGGGTGAATTGTCCGATTGGGATGTGAATGAGATTCTTGAAAAAATAGAAGTTGTATGAAAGTAAGAATCGTCCAACGTCCTCAGTTTAAGATAGACGTTATTGAAAAGGCTGTTCGCATTAAAAAAGATAATCCAGACGCGGCGAGACGCTTTATTTTCGCTGTCGACGAGACGTTAAAATTTCTGGCCAAAAATCGAAAAGCAGGTGTAACTCGGAAGTTCGGAAAAACGCGAATCGAACAATACCCTGTAATTCGCCCTTTTAATAAGTATCTCATTTTCTTCGATCCGATAGAAAATGGAGCCGAATTTGTTCAACTCCTTCATTCCCGACAAGACATTCCGTCCTATTTTAAGTAATCTTCCTTTCGCCTCGCCCAATACTTGCCTGCGGGTTTCATTTCGCAGTGACAATCCTGCGGTGCCGCTTGCGTTTAAACTATTTATATGAAATTAGATACATTCATAAATTATAATTAAAACCCGTTTAATATAATTTCTGCCGATTTGTCCAGAAATTCTCCTTCTCTCGTTTTGATATATACAATCCATAACTTTCGTTATCTTCTTTCAAGGAAGAATCTGACATCAATTTAGAAGATGACAGTTCATTTTTGTTTTCGGTGCCGCTTGATTTAAGATATTTGTTATAAAAATGATATAGCTTTAATAATGCATATTTGTATCGTTAAACGATTTATTTCATGCCATTTATTGCGTAGCCTTGGGTTTAATACCCCGCTGCTCGCAGCGTTCCTATTTAAAGGTTTTTTCCCGATACCCCGACCGCTTGCGGCGGGGTAGTTCATTTTATCTAAGAAAATTCTTGTTACTCTAAAGTTGGCGGCATGGCCGACAGCTGGAATAATCAATTAGATTTATCTTAATCGATAATCTTACACTATAAATTGGAATCTAATGTCATATTTATTGCATGTAAACAGTATATACTTCATAATATAAATATGTTAAGTGCAAGCGGCACCGTATGTTTTTTGATATGGATTTACCGATATACCAATTAGACCTTTCCAGAGTTTGAACGGGTTGAATCAAGTACCAGTGACATCGTTACCACTAGCTGAAAATTCTGCAAAATTTATGGTTCCCTGTTGAATAAGTCCATAAAATAGCCATATTAATTGAATTGGGAATCAAATTACCTATCATTTGGGCTGTCGAATGCCTTGGGACAACGCTGCCTACACACGTTTGTTCCAAAACAAAAACAACTGGAGACAATAACATAATATACGTTTACTGATTTTTTTTGAACAGTTGGCGCATGGGCTTTTTTTTGAAAGTAGTTTTTGATGAAGATGTTGTTATTTAAAAAATGATTTTACAATGCTAACGCTTAACACCGTTCACTGAAATCGAAAAAATATAGACCCTTGTCTCAATCACTTAGGAAAAAGTAGTCACGCAAAAATTTTCCAATAATTTTTTATGAACAAAAATAAATCATTTAATCATGATTCCTTATTTTGCTCAAAATAACTGAATAAAACGGGGAATTATAAGCCCACATTATATTAAAAATGAACCTTCGAATTATTTTTATTGGACTTCGTTATCTATTTTTTACATCGAGTTTATTCGCTCAATTACCAGACTTTATATACCAATCGCCTGTTGGAGAAAGTATTGAGTTTATTGAATCCTATTATGGTAATGTTGACTGTCGAGTTTTAAAAAGAGGGGTTAACGTCACTCCACAACGAGCGAGTGCAGCCGTACAGTTTCAAGCGATTGGAGTCGATTATACTCCTAACAGTATTGTTGATGTATTTATTACTCAGGGTAATACAGATGTCATCATTTTTCATACCAGTACAGAAACCAATGGACAAGGGCGGTTTACGGTAGGCTTTCGAGTCGAGGATTATGTTGATCCTGCCGTAGGCGGTTCCTTCGGTTGTCAAGCCGTTGAAAGAAATGGTTGTGCTGCCAATACTCGATTTGCGGTCAATGGTATGACAACGCTTGAATCTAATATTCATCATCATGGACTTTTTCAATTGGATGCTATCCCTAATGTCATCTTAACGGGAAATAATTTTTCAGCTACCGAGCGGATTGTTTTTACAAGTAGTCGGAATGGACGGGAGGTCGTCGTGGGAGAGACTCGGACAGATAATCGCGGTGCTTTCAGAGTAGCGAGATTTTATACCCGTGATAATCAGACTGTTTTCAATATTGCTGGTTCCCATACCATTATTGCAACAGATGAAAGTGGAAATACTGCAGAAGATACGATTGTAACAACTTGGCCAACCCTTTATTTATTTGCAGATGGCAGCACATTTCATCCAGATGCAGCTCCTTTTGTAGGATTCGGGAGTGAGGTAATTATTCAAGGCGAACGGTATCGTCCAAACGAGGTTTATCAATGTATACTAACGTTTCCTGACGGTTGTGATATGTCTTTTGATGTTCGTACAAATGGTTCAGGAAGTTTTACTTTATTTATAGACCCAGCTATTTTGGATCCTGCACTCCTTATGCGAGGAATATATACAGTTACTACAGATGCAACTGAACCCAATCAAACCAGACGGTTCACATTTGTAGAAGAAGCGGGTCCAAATGCTGCCGATCTTGTTATTAAAGCGATAGAAGTTACACAAGGTATTCAAGATTTAGCTCATACGGTGCCACTCATTCGACGAAAACGAACATGGGTAAGGGTTTATGTGGAAGTGATGAATCAGCCTATTGATGGTGTTACGGGTTTTTTATCTGCCAGCAAAAATGGGCAACCCATAGTCGTTTCCACAGGAAATCCAGAACAGCCAACAGTTCCCGTATTACAGCCCTTTTGTCATGGTGACCCAAATGGGGCAATGCCTTGTGATAATAATTTTAATTATCGTATGAATGTAATTCCCGGAGATTTTGATAGAGGGAATTTGGAGCAGTCCTTCAATTTTAAGATTCCCTATGATTGGATAAGAACACCAGGTAAAATTACCTTTACCGCAAGAGTTTATTGCCAAGAACCTCAATCCAACTATAATAATGATACAAAAAGTTTAACCGTTAGTTTTTTGCCAACGAATGCACTCGGGTTTACCCGAATGCGGGTGCATAGCCACCACCCTGGTGAACCTGTTTTAAATGATCCAAATTATGTGCATATTTCAAATTATGTTCGCAATATCTATCCTTTGGCTCATAACGATTTAAAGGAATGGACATCTGCGCATATTGTAACACCCTACCTTCATCTAGCGCATGTGGGTGACGAATATGATTTAAGAAGTAATGGTGGATGGATGGCAGTTATTGCCAATATGTATTGGAGAGCACGGATCACCAGCCCGCCAAAAGGTGCTCCGGGTTTTCATTTTTGGTATGGAATGACCGGGGTAGATCCTAAAGGCCGGTTGGCAAAAGTGGGGAAATCAAATGGACCAAATACGCCGGTTATAGGAACGCAAAGCTGGTTTCCGGATCTTCGAGAATCTGTCGCA
Source organism: Verrucomicrobiota bacterium (assembly GCA_021772675.1). Taxonomy (GTDB): domain Bacteria; phylum Verrucomicrobiota; class Lentisphaeria; order JABSQK01; family JAJFLO01; genus JAJFLO01. The sequence continues at coordinate 15,270 of JAJFLO010000079.1, forward strand.
GTAGGGCAATATAATGCGTATGATCCATTCCAGGGAGATCCTACACGTGTTGATTATTGGCAACATCCAATTGGCGGGCGAACTATGGCACATGAGTTTGGACATTTATTTGGGTTTTGTCATATCAATGGTGATGGTTGCAGTAATGCCGATGGATGTGCGAACCGGAGTCCAAATGGTCCATTTATAGGAGAAGATAGCCAAGTTGGCATATGGGGATTTGGAACCCATCAAAATGTACCTACAGTCATTGAACCGAGAGACACAAGAGATATCATGTGTTATTCTAATACTAGATGGATTAACGACCGCCATTATAATAAAATCCATGGCCGGCTTAATCCTTGTGATGGAATTGCTAACCTAAAATGGCGCTATGTCTGCATTAGTGATCCAGTCACAAAATATGATTCTCCAGAGGCCGCGCAGAGGTTTTGCCCTGACAATGGTGTTAGAGGAGAATGGTATTGCGATCAACAGATATTGATAGCAAATCAAGCTCAGCCTTTGACGGCAAAAGCACAAAAAAATAGACACTATCCATATGATGTTCTCTGGGGGCAACTCGACCCAACAAGCGACCGTGCCAAGTTGTACCCTACTTTCCCTGCTACCGCTCATATTTCCAAAGTCGTTCAAAATCTCTCTGATCAAAAACAGGTAAAAGGGACGACGGTCATATCTTTATTTGATAAGAATGGAAAAATATTATATTCCAATCCGGTTGAATTTATTGAAGATATAGATGGTAAAAATAGTGATTTTTTCGTGATGTTAATTCCACATCATAAAGATACGAGTCGGATGGAGATCAGTGTAGATGGCAAAGATGTAACCTCTCTAAAAGCGAGTCCAAATAAACCAAGTATTCCAAAGATAAATGGACTTATAGCAGGCCAAGTAATTCGAGCAAATCATTTAACCCTTTCATGGTCTGCCAAGGATGAGGATGGCGATAAACTTACGGGTATTTTGCAATATAGCAGTGACGGTGGCCAAACATGGCAGTTGATTCAAACTATTCGTGCCAGGCAAACTAATACTGCTATTGATATGACTGTCTTAGAAGGCACCACAGCGGGTCTTTTTAGAATTATCATCAGCGATGGATTTAACTATACCGCTAAAAATACCCCCTATTTTGCGATACCTAATCGCCCACCTACTGTAGAGATTGTGTCAACGGAAATGAAGCATTATTACAAAAAACGAGAAGCTATTTCCTTAAAAGCTGTTGCTCTTGACTTAGAAGATGGCTACTTAGAAGGCAAACAGGTAATTTGGCATTCTGATATTGCTGGTCACTTAGGATATGATTTGGAAACTGAGGTTCATTTGCCCGCTGGAAGTCATAAAATTACATTAACTGCAACAGATAATAAAGGCTTAAAAACAGAGGATAAGATTAACGTACAGGTTATTGAGTAGCTAAGCTTTGCCCATTTTTATCGGGACGTTTCAGAAAGTAGTTTACACTTTCAGGCGATCTGAAAAAAATTATACGCTCAAACAAGGTATCAGAATCCTACGGTGCCGCTTGCTCTTAAACTGTTTGTATTAAATTAGATGCATGCTTAAATTATAATTAAATTCCGGTTAAACACTAATTTTTAGTGTGAAATTACTATAGCGTCATTCCTCTGAAAGATGTAACCGCCTCACTATTAATCAGTTAAATTGCGCCTCTTCTTTGTTTTTTTGCCTATATCCCACAAACTACCCCTTTCCAAGGTTTTTTTCGGTAAATAATAGATTTATATTTATA
>JAJFLO010000080.1 GCA_021772675.1 Verrucomicrobiota bacterium
GGCTTCCAGAAGAACTGTCCACTCACGTTTCAAGTCCCTTCTGCATTCACAGAACTCGAACATTGTCGAAAGGGCTTCAGGCCATCTGCAACAGCGCACAGATACGCCTGCCTCCTAGGGTACCGCTGGTGAAACAGCGGGATTGGACATCTGTGGTTAACTGACGCCAAACTATAATTAAGGCGACTTCGTGTCGCCACCAGCAATTATGGGTGATTCATTTTTAAGCATTAGATTCGACAAATTTGCATTAATAATTCGTACAGTTTGTCATGGATGCCATTCTTTTGGAGTTCAAGCTACAGCTTGTTTTTTATTTTTTGAAGGACTTAAATAAGCAAGCTGCAGCTTGAACTCCAAAATAACGGCAATTCAACCCCAAATAAATTAACTGTGCTCTTAAATGAATTTCACCCATAATGGCTGGTGGCGACAGACTGCTAGCCGACAATGTGATTACCCGTTTTTGTCTTCGGCAGAGACTGGGCGACGAATATATTTTGGATGGCAAAATCTATTAGCCGATCTTCGAGATCATATTTTCTGTTATCCTTCGATATTAATTATTCCTTGTTTGATATATGATTTCTCAAAATTGGCAGCTATTTAATTTCCGATCTTAAGGTATTAAATGCAGTCGTTAAAGGTTAATGATTTGCATTGAAATGACACTAAAGTAAGCGTATATATAACCAGTTCATAATAAATATATTTACAATCACCCCATACCAAAATCATGCATAACAGCGAAGAATAAATGCTCAATGGCCTGCGCTGCTGATTTACTTTTCAATAGGATTTACTAATGACAACTGACTCTGTTTTACCTACAGCTTTCAAAAATTTGGGAGTATCTGAACACGTTTTGCAAGCACTTAATGAAATCGGTTACGAAAGTCCGACTCCGATTCAAACACAAACAATCCCTATTATCTTAAAGGGAAACGATTTTATCGGTCAAGCACAAACTGGAACTGGAAAAACCGCCGCCTTTGCTTTACCGCTTTTAACAAAAATTGATATTAAAATAGTAAAGCCGCAGGTATTGGTATTGACACCGACCAGAGAATTGGCAATACAAGTTTCTGAGGCGATTCGAAAATATGCAAAGTATCTAGATGGATTTCACGTCATGCCAATTTACGGCGGGCAGGAATATACACGACAGCTGCAAAAATTAAAACGAGGCGTTCACATTGTCGTTGGTACTCCCGGTCGACTAATGGACCATATGAGAAGAAAGTCCATTAAATTCGATTCTTTATCCTGTGTTGTTCTTGATGAAGCCGACGAAATGCTGCGCATGGGATTTATTGAAGATGTCGAATGGATTCTGGCACAGACACCACCCGAAAGACAGATCGCTCTTTTTTCCGCAACAATTCCAAGTGCAATTCGAAAAATTGCCCAAAAATATTTGAAATCCGAAATTGAAATTAATGTTAAACAGAAAACAAAAACTCTTCTTAGTACGCGTCAGCGTTATTTGATGGTAACTGGCCGTCTTAAACTGGATGCGATTACCCGACTTTTAGAAGGGGAAGAATTCGATGGCATCATTATTTTCGTGCGCACTCGAACTAATACCGTTGAGCTGGCAGAAAAACTTGATGCCCGTGGCTACTCAGTAGAAGCGTTAAACGGTGATATAAAGCAGAGTCAGAGGGAAAAAACCATTGAGCGACTAAAACAGGGAAAAATTGATATTCTTGTTGCGACAGATGTTGCCGCCAGGGGATTGGATGTTGATCGAATCAGTCATGTGATTAATTATGATATCCCTTACGATATCGAAACATACATCCACCGTATCGGTCGAACTGGTCGAGCGGGGAGGACCGGCGAAGCAGTTTTATTTGCAGCTCCTCGAGAAAAACGGTTATTACAATCGATTGAGAAAGCGACCAATCAAAAAATTGAGTTGATGAAACTGCCGACCACTGAAATCATTAATAATAAACGTATTGCTGATTTTAAGCAACGTATTTCAGATACAATTTCTACCGGAGAGTTAGATGAATTTTATCAGTTAATGGAACAATACCAGCAAGAACACGATGCGTCCGGCCTAGAAATTGCCGCAGCGCTCGCCAAAATGAATCAGGGTGACACACCACTGCTATTATCCGAAAAATCTGAAAAACTATACTCACATGAGGACGAACGATCCAAAAGGACGCATCAACCTGCAAATCCAAAGTCAATGAACCTGGTTCCAGAAAAAGGAAAGAAACGGTTTCGGATAGAAGTGGGTAAAAGTCATGGTGTAAAACCCGGGAATATTGTTGGCGCCATAGCGGGTGAAACAGATATAGAAACTTCGGATATCGGCCGCATAGATATATACAATCAGTTCAGTCTTATAGATTTGCCAGAAGATACTTCAGAAAATGCGTTAAACAAACTCAAAAAAGTTCGGGTTAGCGGCAAACCAATGCAAATGTCATTAACGAGTGAAGATAGCGTTCAGAGAAGAAAGAAATCATTCAAATCCGGGAAGCAACATAGAAAAGGGAATTTTCAATCATCGAAAAAACGGAAAAAGAGAGCAGATAAAGATTAATACTTGAAGGCTCTGAATGGTTATTCTTGTTTGTCACCCTTACATAGATTTTCTGAAAAATTCATGAATACAGGCCGAATGGAAACTTAACCGTTGAGGTTCAGTTTTTTATGCCCATAATTTCACTATTGTTGTCTAAAACTGAAAAGCTGTTCATTGTTGACCTTTACCCAATAGCCATTTCCGGGATGAAGTACTGTTAGGGTATTTTGAGGATCAGGCAACGCTGGATCAAATGATTTTTCTCGGTTTAATACTCTGATTAAATTGGAGGATGGTGAGGTTATTAATTCTCTAAGAGCAACCCTCGCTGGCACTGGAAATTTCTGAATAAAGGCGACATTGTTCCAACCTGCTTCTAATCGTAATTTTGAGTCAGAAGCCTGTTGCTGGCCCAAAACGAAAATTGTAGAATCTGATGTTACGTTAATCCAATACCCTACGCCAGGTTCCAGAAAAGGAAGAGTATTTAGTTCGGCAGGTAGGGATGGATTAAAATTGCTATTTTGACCAACAATTTGTTTGAGAACGCCTGCTGTAAGTCCGCTAAATACGACAACGGGAGACGGGTCAGCTGGAATCACGTTCAGTGAGATATGATTCCAACCAGAATTAAGTATAATTGGAGCGGATGGCTCAATCGATGAATATGTGATTTCAAGTTCCCCGGGTTGGGAAATCTCAAGCTGAGAAACATTGGCCATATTTATTATGTTACCAATTGGCCGCATCGCATTCATTGGCTGCATCAATAGGAGATTGTTGGCGGGAACTGTATCGATACTCCAGCTTAACAAACCATTTTTCAAATTTGTTGAGGGATCAATAACCAGCAACCCAATGTCGTTAAGTTAAGAGATAGGTTGATATGCAAATGCAAATTGGAATTTTTTTCTATCTTTTTTCCGTTGAAAGCTTCGATTTAATCGGATTTGAGTCGGCCTAATGAAGAATAATTTATGTAAGCGTTCAATG
>JAJFLO010000009.1 GCA_021772675.1 Verrucomicrobiota bacterium
TCAATAAAGGCGGAGAAAATACAAGAGGTGAGTGCTGATTATTTATGGGAGGTTACCCGAAATCCTGTTGAATTTGAAAAAACAATCAATTCAATGCTGCAAAAAGAAGACTATATTTTTATTGATGTGGGGCCCAGTGGATCTCTTGCTACCTTTATAAAGTATCTTCTCCCACCCGATTCCAATTCACTTCATTTTGAAATGATGAATCAATTTGGAAAAGATTTGAATTCTATTGAAAAATTGAGGAACAGCCTGATGCCATTCGAAACGGCGTGAAAATGCACGTCCACCTTTCCCTCACAAACTTACGGAGCTAATTCACCTATTGATTTTAACCCGACTCGACTTGTCACGGATTCTTCTAGTGGAGCTTGGTGGAGACACAAAAGTGAATTTTTCGGGTTCAATCGTCGGATTCGATGATCAATTCAACTCAACAACTCACATGAAAAATTTATTATGAAAAGTTCATTATCCAATGTTTTGGGAAAAAGGCTAACAAAGTATTTGAATAGTCTACATGAAGTTTATTTGCCACAGCAGCTTTTTGAACTTGTTGGCGATACAGAAAGGCATGAAGCATATAGACATGCCCTTGCAGCGATCTTAGAAAAAAAAACAGGAGCGCACGTCTTGCAGGCGGAACGCGGTTCAATTATTCTTGCAATGGAAGCCATACGCCTGGGGGCGAGCCGAGTGACGATTTGTGAGCCATGGAATTCTTTGGCTTCTCTATATGAAATGATTATTAACACCAATGATTTCTTGGGTAAAATTGTGATTTTGCGTAAAAAATTGGTCGATGTTTCGGTTAAGGATTTATGGACTGAAACATTGCCATCGGTACTATTATGCAACAATCTTGACAGTGGACTGCTTGGTTATGGAGTGCAGGCAACACTCGACTATGCCGAGACGCATTTGCTTTCCGATGATGCAGATGTTGTGCCGAAGCGTGCAAAAGTGTATGCTTGTCCTATTGAATTACTTACAGCAAAAATAAATGGTTTTGATTTAAGTAGTTTTAATCGTTATCGTTGGTCTTTATTTTACGATCGCCTTCAATTGGGAGAAGAACCATATCGAAAGATGGCAGACGTAGTATGCTGTGGTGAATTTGATTTTTATCAGCCATCAATTTGGAAATCTCAATCTTTGGAATTCACGAGTCTGAATTCGGGTACCATCAACGCTATTGCTTTTTGGTTTGAGCTTCAACTCTATGGTGAAATAACGCTAGTAAATGCTCCTCCAACACTAAAAACATCAAGTTGGCATCAAGCGCTCCAGTATCTAAATGAAAGCCTGACAGTTGAAACTAATCAATCTATTAAGATTGACTCAAGTATTAGATCGCATGGGATTCTATTTAGCTTAGAAGGAGAGAAGGAGCGATCCCCTCTTCTTAGCTTGAAACCAGTAGTGCCTACCTGGCATTTTCCAATGCTTGCAGATACAGGCCGCAATGACAGTTATGAGAGTGCGATTAAAAGCGCAGTAAAAAAACACCCATCGGCTCATGTTTTAGATATTGGAACAGGAACTGGGCTTTTAGCATTGATGGCTGCTAACGCGGGTGCACAGCATATCACCGCATGCGAGCGTATCTCACATATTGCGGAAGTCGCAAATAATAATATAGTGAGAAATGGGGCTTCAGATCGTATTAATGTGATAAATAAAGACTCGCATGCCTTGAGTGTTGCCTGTGATATGCCGCAAAAGGCTAACGTGCTCATTTCAGAAACAGTTGACCATAGTCTTTTAGGGGAAGGATTTTTAGGGAGTCTGATGCATGCTCGTTTGCACTTGATGGAGGAGAACCCGACGATTATTCCTGCTTCTGCGATTGTTTATGCCGTTCCACTTGAACTGCGGACTGCAGAAGTTGCTGGATTCGATTTGAGTGCATTAAATCTATTTCATCAGCGGCATTATCAAGGTGTAAAATTAGGCGAAACACCACATCGATTTTTATCTGAACCATTCGAAGCCTTTCATTTTAATTTTTATGATCAAAGTTTTGAGCCGCAGAGAAAGTTTTTCGAAGTCGAGGTGAATGACAAAGGTATCTGTAATGCTGTAGCGTTTTGGTATCATTTATTCTTGGATGAGGAAACTGCCATCAGCACAGCACCCAATTCGGATATTACTGCATGGGATCAAGCGGTCATCTTTTTTGATACCGAATTTCTGGTTGATAGGGGACAAATTCTTCCCATCACTGGCGAAGCGAATTTGCATTCAATTCAATTTGATATAGAGCCTTTAAGTTACATGTTAGAAGGTGGAATTTCGAATGCCTTGGAAATTCCCATTTGGTTTAATGAGCTCCTGAGAGAAGAGGAAGAAATGCAAAATTCAACCGAAGCGATCTCTGCGGCTATTGAGGATGAGTATCCTTACATAGCTAAGGCAACGTTTGAAACGCTGGTAGCTCAATATACAGCTCTTGGTTATGATATAGGATTGTTTTCTGATTTTATTACGCAAATTTATAATTGTAGTAGATTAAATCATTCGTAGAAGGTAGAAAAGAAAACAAGACGTAAATAAATAGTTACATATTTTGTGCCTCTTGCAAAACTATGCCTGAGACTGATTTTGAGTGCAAATTTTGCAGATGTACGCCTTGCGCCTAAATCCGGGCAGGAAGAGTTTTGCAAGTGGCTCTTTTTAATGACTGATACAAAAGCCACTTGAAAAAGTCTCTTTAACTGCACATCATTCTTTCTTGGATGCAGGGGGGGGATTTGATGTACTGCATGTAATGTTCAACGTGTAGTTCCCATACTTTAAGGTCGAGCATATGTTCCGCAATTGCAGGAAGATCGATGCCTCCTGCTGGGTTTATGGGAGGACGACAGATGAACGACATTATTGTCAAACGAGTGTTGAGTACAGACTTATTAGCATGCATATAATTGCTTGAAAAGCCGTTGCTCATTAGTTCGCACTAAAAATGGGTATATTTAATAGTCAAAAAAAGGTACGTGATCCAGCCATGAAGGTCAATGTGCATACCATTAAGGTATCCAAATTGTGGATGAAGAATTACAGTTATATCGTTCAGGAAGAAGAGAGCCGGGATGCTGTACTGGTCGATCCCGCTTTGGATGCAAAAGCAATAGAGGCTAAACTTGAAGAGACCCGTTCAGGATTGAAAGCCATTTTAATTACCCACATTCATCCTGATCATGTTGGTTTAGTGGAGTTGTTTGCGCGTAAGTACGATGTGCCGGTTTGGCTCTCCAAAGTGGAAAAAGATTTCTATAAATTTGAAGCACCCAATCTCAGCTTGACAGACGCATGTGAACCGTTTCACTGTGGTGAACTTGAGATTCATCCACTTCTTACACCAGGACATACGAAGGGAAGTCTCTGTTACGTAGTAGGATCAAACTTAATCAGTGGGGATACCCTATTTGTAGAGGGGTGTGGGATTTGCCATGGAAAAGGAGCGGATCCAGAAGAAATGTTTGACAGTCTCGCATTTCTAAAGCAAACACTTTCTCCAGAGATGCGCATCTATCCCGGTCATTCATTCGGAAAACTCCCAGGAACAAAATTCGAAGAGCTTCTTAAAAATAATCTGTATCTTCAAATTGATGAAAAAGAAACGTTCGTGAAGATACGTATGCGGTTGAATTTCAAAAGTTGGTTTCGATTTCAATATCCAGATGAAGAGAAGACAGTTGCCATTTGAGGGCTGAAATGATAGCGGTGGACAACCTATCATTTTCATCTTGGTTGATAGACTGGGGTTGAGTGAGAACTGACGCGATAACCCTCTAACCTGAATAATGCAGGCTGACCACAGAATTTAATAATTGAGCATCATGGATTCATTCATCATATGCATACCACAAATGTATCTCATAAGAAGAATTAATCGTTTTCATTCTATCGCTCATAGATACACAACAATTCTTTATTCACAATCCGCCTTTCAGAGGGATAGCCAAAAGCGTTATTGATATATTTAATCTCTTTAATCTCTATCTGTCGATTGACATGACTGTGACCATATACATGAATTCGAGGTTTGAGTTTTCTGATTTGCTCTTCTATCAATACACTTCCTAATACTGGATACAGATAACGCAGGGAAGAAGGTATATAAGCGGGCATCAAATCAATTCGGGGTAGAAAATGGGAAAAAGTGATTACTGTTTCGCTATTTGTTTTCAATGAAATGTTATTTTGATTCAAAAAGTAGTTGACCACATCAGATATTTCCCAACCTTCAGGCCAAACACAAGATCGAAAGTCCATCCAGCTATTTTTAAGTTGAATGCTGGGGTCTCCAAATGAAAAATCATACCAACCTAAAAGAGGTATAATGGACAGTGGGTCAGTTTGATAAGTTTGCATAGATATATCATAGATATTAGCAAGTTCACAGACTTTCTGATATTTCACCACCGATGTGGCAATCGTATCTCTCGAGACCCAAAGGTCATGGTTACCAGGCACAAATAGCACGTTTTGAAATTTTTTCGACAAATTAGAAAAACAACGCTCGAGTAATTCGATGTCATCCGTCAAATCTCCAGCAAGAATGAGAATATCATTTTGGTAGTCTATGAAGGATAGTTCTAATAACCACTGTTCATTTTCCTGATAGTCAACATGAATATCAGACAATGCAAACACTCTCATATATTATACTTTCAATATTGGTTTTTAGCGGAAGGGCAGTGCTAACGTATTATTACAGGCTAAATTACGGATATCTTTAATACACCTGTCAAGTATGCTAACCTGAATAATTCATCAGTATTCTGCTGCGAGCCCTAATCTCTGCTCAAATAAGCCGATTAACTCAATTTTACATCTCAGTGAATGAAAATTCACTTTCACTATGAAATTTTCTCTAATCAATTTATTATGAGCGAGTTAAGTGTTCTCGCGACGAATCGCATGAATTAATCAGGCTAATGGGCAGTTCTATTTCATAATAACAAAAATCAATATTTAATGCACTAGTTTAGTTTAGTCAAATAATAAATTCGATTGAACGTCATGCTCTTGCCCGGTTTTCTCATAAACTTTGTGGTGAGAAAGCTTAGCCTGAATAATTCATAAACTTTCGTAGTGAGAGTCATTAGATTGTGTGAGATCAATGAGTTATGAATTTTATCCGCGTACAGGAATAGTGAACTATTTCGAACCCGGATAATTTTGTAACCCATTGATATCACATGATATTATGGCTCGTAATAAAACGTTTAAAAATTATTCAGGTTAGATTGCCTGTTTTCAATGGTTTGACGTAGACGAGTGGATGATAGTGTGTCGAGTTCTGCTGAGCAGAATCGCGAGACAAGTTAAGATCTTGAATTTAGGTGATATACGATTTTGTAACAAAAGTATTATGAGAAATCCGGTCCAATTCTCACATATCATTGTTAAATCTTACTTGACTTTTGTAGATAATAACTTACTGTTGTCGGACGGAAATCAGCTATTCGTTTGAGTGGCAACACGCTAGCCTGAACCATTCATGCGTTTTGGTTTCCAGAAGGTATCTATCCTCATCTAAGTGAGTTATAAAGAACGTGCAGTTTAAACTATTTCAATATTCGTATTGTTTTGGCAGACCCCGTATGGGTGAATGAGATAGCCCATCTGCCATGGAGAATGGGAATCGTATCTAGAATGATACGGCTCGTAGGGACGACTGATGACCGGGCGGAGCCGGAAGAAAAAATGGGGTGACGGAGCACTCAAACTTTTAATCAGACGATTTTTGAAAAAGACAGACCGTTATGAGTTTTTTGAAAATAAATATATGTTGTCTCGTTGTGGTTATCATTCCATTGCTACCGGGTTGTCGCATTGGACCGAAGTATGTTCGTCCCGAAATTGTCGTTGACAGCAATTGGAATTTGCCTGGTGATTCAACGATCAACCAGACTAGGCCAGATCTCAAAGCGTGGTGGAAGTTACTCGATGATGATGTGTTGAACAGTCTCATAGATCGGGCAGCCAGGAAGAATTTAGGTTTGCGCGAAGCACATGCAAGGATCATGGCTGCCAGAGCTTCGAAGAGGATTGCAGTTGGACAACGATTTCCAGACATTGATATGAGCAGTGACGTGACTAGGCAGCGAACCAGCGCAGCATCAGGAGTTGAGGCGACGGTGGATAGTTACACCCCTGGAGCCACGGCAAGCTGGGAGATTGATTTCTGGGGAAAAATTTCAAAAACAATCGAATCTGCGTCTGCTGACGTTGAAGCCTCAATTGAGAGCTACAACAATGTGCTGATCGTCTTATATGCTGACATATCGCGAAACTACATAAACGTGCGCACCTTGCAGGATCGGATTCGATATACTTTGAGCAATATAGAATCGCAGCGGCGATCGGTTGAGTTAACAAAAGCGAAACGACAAGTTGAACTGATTCCCGAATTAGATGTCCAGCAGGCAGAGTTGAATTTGGGGCAGACTGAGGCGTCTATCCCCAGCTTACAAATTCAATTGAACGAGGCCATACATCGATTGGGTATTTTGCTTGGCGAATTTCCGACGACATTGCGTAAAGAACTATTAAGCAGTATGAAGAATATTCAACTCCCTGACACATTGGCAATAGGCATTCCCATGGATTTACTGCGCCAAAGGCCGGATATTCGTCTTGCTGAAAGGGAACTTGCAGCCCAAACAGGCCGAATCGGTATTGCCCGGGCAGACTTATATCCTAGTTTTCTTTTATCGGGAACATTGGGGTTTAGCAGTACCGTAGGGAGTTTGTCGGAGACCTTTGATTCGACAAATCGTGTTTGGTCTATCGGAGTGCCAGTCACTTGGAATCTATTTGACGGCGGCCGGGTCCGCGGGACTGTCGAACTGGAAAGGGCGCGTACGGAACGACTGTTGGCAACCTATCAACGAACGGTTCTGGAGGGCTATGAAGAGGTTGAAAACGCGTTGGTCCGATATCATGAATGGAATAAGAGAAGACAATCTTTAGAGCGAGCAGCGAATGCGGCTTTGAAAGCGGTTCAATTTGTGACGCAACTGTACGACGAAGGATTGGTCGATTTCCAAAATGTTTTGGACGCGCAGCGAACACTCTTTAGGCTTCAGGATGATTTGGCGCAGTCGAAGGGAGATATTGCCTTCAGTTTTGTTCAACTGTACCGGTCACTAGGCGGTGGGTGGGAACCCGCAACTGATACACCTGACAATTGATCAGATTATACCAATTAATGATTATTATCAACGATAGGGAAAATTTATATGAACTCACCACGATTTAAATTCATAGCACGGATCGTTTGTTGTTTTATTATGTGTCTTTCCGTCAACACTTTTGGCGACTCAATAAAGCCGAAAGATTCTGCGGATAGTCATCAAATAAAACGGCCGAGTATGACTGTACGAGCGGTTCGAACTAAGCGCCAATTGATTCAGGCTTGGTTATACGGACAGGGAACAGCTCGTTCCATCAGCCGGGAATACCTGCTATTTGAAACAGATGGAAAAGTAGAATGGATAAAGAAAGGACCGGATGGAAATGAATTGAGAGAGGGGGATGCGGTATATGGCCCCAAAAATGGAGAAGATGAAGGAGAATTAATCGCACGCCTTGATGATCGGCAGCAGCTGGCTCAATTGCGAATTACTCAGGATCAAGTCAAGGAAGCCCGCAAGCAACTCGAAGTGGCGAAGGCCAATCTTATGAAAGCCCAGGCAGAGGCACGTTTATCTGATAAAGACCTTGAACGCCGTCAAGAGCTGGCAAAGATGCAAACGGTCGCTCAAAGTGAACTCGAAAAATTTGAGGCCAAAGCAGATGTATCCAAAGCAAACGTTATTGCTGCCGAAGCGAATGTTGATGCTGCCGAGATCAAGATTCAGTCTTCTGAAGCACAGGTTGCCAAAGCAGAGTTAGAATTGGAGCATACCCGTATTTACGCCCCTAACGACGGAATTATTGCTTATTTAAATATCAAGCAGGGAATGTACCTTGGTTCTGGATCAATTAATACCAGTTCTGAAGACTCGCTTCTACAATCAGTCCCCATTGTGCTCATTGATCCGAAACAATTCGAAGTGAGAATTGAACTTCCGGTTTTTCAGGGAAAATTTATTACTGTAGGACAACCTGCCTATCTGACAACGGATTCTGGAGACAGTACCGCTAAAGAGATCGATATTGTCGCCCAGGCTCATGCGATAGGCAAAGTGTTTTCCGTTACGCCATCGGTTACGCCTGGTGGAAGAGCCATGTTAATAAAAGTTCGCACGGAAACCGGTGCGGACCGGATTCTTGATGGACTTTTTGTTTCTTGTTGGATTGAGGTGGCTCGGGATCCCAATGCCGTCGTTCTACCCTTTAATGCCTTAATACACCGTGCACAGCAAACCTATGTCTATGTGGTTGATCCCAAAACTAATCGGGTTGCGCAACGTTCCATTCAAACAGGAATTTGGGGCCTTGCTAGTGTCCAAGTCATGAAGGGCGTGAAAGAAGGGGAAATCGTTGTCACCGAAGGGCGGCGTGATCTTACGGATGACGCACAGGTAACCCTTCTATTGGCCGACGAGAGGGAGAAATGACTCAGGAGCCGTCGACACTTAAACATGTTCTGTTTTTAAGAACAACCTTTGCTTTCCTGCTGCTTTTACTTTTTGCCATCGGTGGCTTTTTGGCATATAACGAGATTATCAAAGAAGCCTTGCCGGATCTGGCGATACCTCAGGCAACCGTTCTTATTGAATGGCCCGGAGCGGAGTCGGAGGCGATAGAGCAATCGATTACGAAAAAAGTCGAGATCGAGTTAAAATCGCTTAAGGGACTCAAGCAACTTCGTAGCGCGTCGTTTAATTCGTTCTGTATTATCGCTGTTGAATTCCGCTCGAAAGAGGACATAACGGAGGCCCTACCGCGTCTTCGAGCGAAGGTTCTTTCGGCGGAATCACAACTTCCCAAAGGAGCTGAGAAACCACGTATCTCTGTCGTGTCGACCAACGACGCGCCGATTCTCAACCTGGCATTATACGGTGATCTGGATCAGGCAATTATCAGCCGTAAATCAAAAGAATTGAAAGATCGAATCGAACAGGTACGCGGCGTCAACAAGGTGAGTCTCGGGGGACGACGGAAAGAAGTGGTCATCGTTCAGATTGACCGTTTTCGTGCACAGGCTCTGGGTATCTCAACGACGACAATTCGAGATCGGATTCAGGAGGCCAATATCGATATGCCTTGGGGGCAGTTCGAAAATGTTGAGGCTGGTGCCGTGGTTAGTTTATTCGGTAAGTTTCGCGATCTAAATGGACTGAAGGAACTTCCTATTACAAGACTGCCCGGTGGACGCCCGGTTCGACTCGACGAAGTCGCGGATGTGCGCATCGATCTGGAACGTGAAACTTCGAGAGCGTCTTTGAGCTGGAAGGGAGAGTCATTCAACCCCGCTGTCGAATTGTCGGTTACGAAATCCTCCGGCGCCGATACGATCGGTTTGATTAAAAAAATTAGACAAATACTCGAAGAAAAACGAGAAGGTTCCCATTGGCCTCATGGCCTTGACTATCAAATATTGATCGATCAACAGGATATCATTAAAGATCAATTAGATATGGCATTCACCAGTGGCTGGCAGGCGATGATTGGTGTCTTTGTGGTTCTTTTACTGATGTTGACATGGCGTGAAGCTTTACTGGCCGGTATATGTATCCCTATCACTTTTCTGGGAAGTCTCTTGGTCATTTGGGCATTGGGGTTTTCTATGAATGTTATCGTGATCGTGGGCATGGTTCTTTCACTTGGATTATTGGTGGATGTTTTCATCCTAATGTTAGAGGGATTACACGACGAGATTTATATAGAGGGTCAATCATTTTCGAATGCTGCTCTGGCAACTGTGAAAAAATTTGCCCTTCCGGCTTTTTCGGGGCAATTAACGACGATATTGGCGCTCGCACCATTACTGGCGATTCCCGGTGTGATGGGGAAATTTATACGAGTAATGCCGGCGACAGCAATTATCTGTTTGGTATGCAGTTATATCGTAGCTTTGTTTGTTTGCATACCATTAGCACGATATTTTTTCTCGTCTCGAGCCGTTATAGGTAGTGAAAAGACGTTCGTCGACCAGTTAACCCAGAAGGTTACCAGCGGGTTGTTCAATTTTATCCTCAAAACGACATTGAAAAACCGGTTTACAGCGGCGCTAACGATAATTGGTTTCATTGGTCTTTTTATCATTGCAATGAATGCATCCTCTTCCCTGAAAAGCGCGATGTCTACTCCGGTCGATGGCCGCAAGCTGGGTATTACGGTGGAACTTCCGCCTAACACTCCTCTCGAAATTTCACAAGAATGTGCCGATCGAGTCGGTGAGAATTTACGAGAACGCAGTTACTTTGAAAGTATTATAAAACTGGTCGGTAAAAAAAGTCCATTTGCACTGACATCACTGAATGCAAGCCTTAGTCCGACTGAAGATAAATATCTTGTTGGATTTTCCTGTATTTTTACTCCCAAGGAAGAACGTGACAAAATGAGTTTCGAATATCTCGACGAACTACGCGACGATATACACGAAGTCCTTGCCCGTTACCCTGGAAGTCAGCTTGTCTTGGTGCCTGAGATGGGTATGAGCTCTGGTGAGGATCCGATCCAGGTTGATCTTATTGGCAACGATATGACTGCATTACGGTCTGCATCTAAACACGTTCGTGAAATATTAGCGGACATTCCCGGGACAAGTGATGTAAAAGATAATCTAGGGCCAAGTCGTACCGAAACAAGAATGATTCCAAGAATTGAAGCGTTGAATTTCTACGGCATGAATGTAGAGGATTTAGCTTCCCAGGGACGCCTCGCCATGGTGGATGACGAAATTGGTAAGTTTCCCGCGCAAGGGACTGGAGAGGATTTGGAGATAAGATTGGGGACTGCATGGCCAAGTCGGCAGGGCAACCTTGGGGGACCGCAACGTATCGATGAATTTGCCCTCTTATATATTATTTCTCCGGAGGGTAAACCGATCTCACTAGCTAGCGTTGCTGAGTTTGAGATTGACGAAGTACCACTGTCAATTACACATAAAAACGGTTTGCGAACAGTGACTGTTTCGTCGGGAATTTCCGGTCGAACTTCGGGAGAAATACTGTCTGAATTATTGCCTGCACTTAACACGCTTAAGACGAAGTGGAAATCGGGTATGAATTTTGACATTGCAGGGGAGGCCGCAGAATCAGCGGAAACATTTGGTTCAGCAGGATTAATGTTTATAATTGCAATGATTTTAGTCTTCAGCGTATTGTCACTGCAATTTGATTCGTTCAGGCAGTCTTTGATCATATTGACCGCCGTTCCTTTGGCATTGATCGGCACGATCGCCGGTTTCTATTTTACTCATACAACATTTACCTTTATGGCGATGGTCGGTATAATATCGCTGATTGGTATCGTCGTCAATGACTCAATTGTGATGATTACAGTCATGAATCAATATCGGCAGAATGGGGAAGAATTGCGGGAGAGTGCCGCTCATGGCGCTGCAGACCGTCTCCGGCCTATCTTGTCGACGTCGTTGACCACGATAGCGGGTTTAGTGCCATTGTATCTGAGCAGTCCCGATTGGAAACCACTTTGCATTGCAATTATATATGGACTTATTGCCGCAACCTTTACATCGATTATCGCCAACCCTTGCCTTTATTTTTTATTACACTCATCGAAACAAAAAACGGTTCACGAGTAAATAAACTCGCCCGACAAGTGGTCCTTGGCTATTTTCTTAAATGGAGGCCGGGGGAGTCGAATCTCTTAACTCATCTGTTACGGGGAAGTTGCATTCCGGACGCAAAGTGTCAAGTTGCGGACAGAAACAGTCACAACCAGTTCAATTGAAAAAGGTTGCAAAAAATGAAGGATGCCAAGAAGGGGACAGCTCTGGACGCTGACTAGTCAGGTTTTGGACAGACGAAATGCAGAGCATTTGCAGAACAGGAATATAGTGATATCATGAAAAAAATCGCCAATTTTGAGAATCCATCTGATTTGTTATTAGTGATAGATCTTTGGGAAACACTTCCGAATGCTATTAAACAATGCATAGTATCGATTGTTAAAAATTCGTAGTTTCCTCACCAGACTGTTGACAATCTGTAATCCTCGGCATTGTGTATGTTGATAATAGTTTACTTTAATTTGATTGGTATGATTTTGACAGGCAAATTAATCGCAAATAAAATTTTAATCATGTTTCATTTGCCAATTTCAGAGCATGGTCTAATAATCCTTTACTAAAATAAATTTTTGTGTTCTTCAATATTTCAATGTGATCCTTTATTGAGGGAATGTATCCTTTTTTCTTGGCTTCAATCAAGATTCCTAAACTTCCTATCACCTTTATATTATTCAGCTTAGCTATTTGCCTTCCAACTTTTTCATCGATCAGTAAATAATTTGCATTAATACGTCTGCAAAGAATCATTGAATAGCTTGTTGAGAATATCAAGGCTGTTGCAAAGTGCCAATGCAACTAATGGTGAGGCATCGGCCACTATAATCACGACAGTTCCTTATCTAACATCGCAACTTCTGCCTCTAATCCTTCAATATTTTCATAGGTTTGAGGATCAACGCCATGCTTTTTACATTCATATAAGAATTCCGTAGGATCGATATTTCCAACAAAATCAACTGCAGATGAAACTGTACTTAGTCCATTTTTATACATTTCAATTGCAGTATTGAGCTTTAATTGTCGAGCCAAATCTTCAGACGACTGATGAAGAAGATATTTATCTGGTATTTCGATTGTGAGATGCATAATGTTAAAATTCTTTAAAGTTGATGCTACTTTTTCCAAAAGCTTACCTTTTAATATGACATAAAGAAATCAAATGACCAAGAAAAAATGAAATTATTATGAATACTATCGGGTTAAATATAGCTAAGGCTTTTCTTGAATGCCGGTACAAAGCGCATTTGCTGTTAGATGGGAATGTCGGAGATAAAAGTACGTATGAGTTACTGATGAAGGAACTCAAGGAAATCTACAAAAATAAGTTTCTTGGCACCGTAAAAACAGCAGATAAATCGATAGAGTTTAACCGTAAAATAGGCTCGGGAAAATTTAATTTTGAGCTTGATGTTTTAGAATTAGCTAAGGATCAACATTCCGGGCAGAGCCAATATATTCCATATTTAATCCTGCCTGATGAAAAAGTTATAGCTGAGCAAAAACTTTTAGCTGCTTTCGTTTGTTCTCTTCTAAATAAAGAAGACTGCCAATCAAGTACTGCGAGGATTGTTTATGGACGCAGGCAAAAAACAACAAGCATTGCAATGAAACATTATGTTGATAAATCCCAAAAGCTCTTAAAAGACCTTGAGAAATTTATGAATGAAAACAACGAACCAATACGATATAGAATTAAACATTGTCAGATCTGCGAATTCAAAGATCTATGCCTCGCTGACTTTCGAGAAAGAGATGACTTGAGCCTCCTTGGAGGAATGGGCGAAAAACAAATTATGAAATTGAACAATAAGGGAATCTTTACCGTTAACCAGCTTTCTTATACTTACAGACCGAGACGACGAAAGAAAAAAGTTGTCAAACCAGATCGACTTGAGCATTCACTTAAAGCGTTAGCGCTGCGTGAAAAAAAGACATTTGTATTGGATGTTCCAACATTTCCAAATACTGAATGGGATGTGTTTCTGGATTTAGAAGGACTAACAGATGAACATTTCTGGTATTTAATTGGTCTGCTTGGAATAAATCAGAAGACTGGAGAGAGAATTGAACGATCATTCTGGGCGGATACACAGGAAGACACTGAAAAAATCTTAACAAGATTTTCTAACATCATTTCAACACTGAATAACTTCACGATTTTTCATTACGGCAGCTACGATATGCAAGCTTTGAAAAAAATAAACAAACGGTTAGATGGAGATTTTGATGAACTATTGGCAAAAATATTGAAAAACAGTGTCAATATACTGTCCTTTTTTACATCTGATCTATATCCGCCAACCTTTACCAACGGGTTAAAAGATATTGCTCAGTACATTGGCTTTAATTGGTCAGACGAAAATGCTTCTGGACTTGAAAGCTTCATTTGGAGACAAAAATGGGAGTTGAGCAATGATGAGCAGTTCAAGGGTAAGTTAATTGAGTATAATCTAAATGACTGCGATGCATTATACACTGTTAAGAAGTGGATTGATGGTATTCGCGACAGAAATATTACACCTGAGGACAATCAATTTGCAGAGACTGGCAATTTGCAGAGTCGAGGAAGCTATAATAGATGGGGCGATCCAAATTTTCAGAGCACAGAGTTTAAGGAAATTAACAAGTTCGCTTATTTTGACTATCAGAGAGAAAAAATATATTTGCGAACAAACAAGAAGGTCAAACGTGCAGTAAGGAGAACTTATAAAAAATTTTCAGTTAAGGGCAATCCAGTTGATAAAGTCATTAGCTATGTTCCAACTGACTGCCCCACTTGTGGGCACAACAAATTTTATAAGCTTAATCCACGAAGAAAAATACACATAAATCTAAAATTTATGAAAAACGGCGTAAAGCGCTGGAATACCTTATTGCCTGGATCTTCATTTAAATGTGCGGCCTGCGGCGATGAATTCCGTCCTTACAAATATGGGCGTAATTTACTAATCTGGACAATGAACCAATACATAACTTATTTGGTTAGCATGCCCAAAATTGGAAATATGTTAACCGAGCAGTTTAACATCTTCATTCCGGAAACGGTTGCTATCAATTTAAATCTGCACTGGCCAAAGAATATCGGGAAACATATGACAGAATCAAACAGGAGCTTCTAAATGGTGTCTGTCCCGAAAAGGCGAATTTCGAAATATTAAATTTCTATAAAGCCACAACCTGTTTTATGAAAACATGTTATGGATTTAGTTTATTTTCAGAAATCGAGTTATCAACAGGTTGCTACGGATGAGTAATTTTACGTCCGTCAACTCCAAGAGTTTTTCAGAAAAATAGTAACTACCTAATTTAGAAGTTGTTATGAATATCACACAACGTAATTTCCCCAGACCTATGCGTGG
>JAJFLO010000081.1 GCA_021772675.1 Verrucomicrobiota bacterium
TCGAATATCGAACAAGGAATTATGAATGACGAAAGAAAAAACTTCATGATTCTACATTCCTTGTTCGATATTCGATATTATTTTTTTTGCAGTTTCTATCACAGCATACTCAAAAGTGTAAACTATCTTGTGAAGCATCCCCAAAAGAGTCGTTATAATGAGCGCTTAACCGTTGAAAGAGTCAATTCTAACTTTAAAGATAATTACGGAGGAAATAATAATTGAGTGCAAGGAGATACCAAGGTTATGCGCATTTGATGTTCGGCATTATTGCTCCTACAGCCAATCAAATTTTAACTTATTGATATAACAATCGGTCATGGATTAACAAAAGTCATAGAAACACCGTTTGAGAACTGCTACTACGGAGAAATAGGTTTAAGATTGAATACATTTTCATATTTTTAACAAAACAACACTGAAATATTGAAATTTCAGAATGGCAATGAAATGGAAAACTTATTTTTTTGCATCATCATGCAAGAGTCTTGCACGTGACTCTTTTTACAATATTTTTTTGGGGATACTCGCTAACCTGAATAATTCATCAGTATTCTGCTACGAGCCCTAATCTCTGCTCAAATAAGCCGATTAACTCAATTTTACATCTCGATGAATGAAAATTCACTTTCACTGTGAAATTTTCTCTAATCAATTTATTATGAGCGAGTTAAGTGCTCTCGAGATGAATCGCATGAACTAATCAGGCTAAAATCTTTATGAAATTGAACAACAAAGAATAAGTATACTAGTTTAATTTTCGTTATCCCTGCAAACTATATAAATAACCAATATTGATTGGAAAAAATATTTCATGAGGAAGAGACATAATAAATCATTTACTTTATCTTTGGTAAGAGTTTTAATTGTTTTCTTTTTTTCAACAAACGTAAAATGCCAAAATGTTGAATTAGACAGCTGGAAATACATTAGTGCTGTTAGCTTTTTCGCCAATAAAGTTATAAGACACGGACGTGACAGATATGGCATAAAACGTACACCACTATTTGCCGATGGTCTTCATGTTGAAAGTCTTAATCCGCCCAGTTGGAAAGGAACACCAGAAAAAACGTGGATTATATCAAATTTCGCCAGTCAGCAGGCATTAATGCGGATTCTCGATAGCCTTAGTATCCTAACAGGAGATCAACAATACAAAAGAATAGCTGAAGAGGTAACACAGTACGTTCTTTCACGCCTGCGAACACCAAACGGACTTTTATATTGGGGTGGACATATCGCATGGGATTTAATCGAAGATCTCCCTGTGGGTGACCCCACTTTTACGCACGAACTGAAAACTCATCAACCATACTTTCAACTTATGTGGCGGGTAAATCCCGTTGCTACACAAGAAATTTTGGAGCGTTTTTGGGCGGGACATATAACAGACTGGTCACATCTGGATTATGACAGACACGCTGCAACTCAAGTCCCGTTACCCATTAATTGGAACCATAAATTTAGCGAAAACATAAACGTTCCATTCCAAAACAAAATCAATAACTTATCGTTTGCTAACGTGATGCCACCATTTATACATAGTGGAATTACGTTAGCAGTCCTTGGGAAAAACAATGAAGCTTTTACATGGACTTATCGGTTGGTATATCGATGGCAGCAAATGAAAGATAAACAATCTGGACTTTCTGGAGGCCAACTCAGCTTTTGGGAAAATGATCGTGCAAGGCCAGTATTAGGTCATATTCATCCAACAATAAATGAATCGAATATTGTAGCCGGATATCATAGAATTGGACGATATCACTACTTACCTCTGGCTCAGATACAAGCAGGTGAAACATTGGTTAAAATAGGGGGGGAATATAGCAAGACAGGACAAGAATTTATCAAGTGGGCATCGGATGACTTAAAAATTTATACCCAAAATTGCTACGATAGGAATAGTGGTATGTTTGTGAGTAGAATGACAAACGGCACACTGCTTAAGGAAGAAAATTGTAAGAAAGGATATTATCCCCCAGGAGAATTTGCCCCTAAAAAACCGGAAGGATGGATATTCTGGGGATTATCAATGGCTTATCGATTAACTCAAGATTACAGCCACTGGCAGATTCTTCGAAAAATTGGTATTAATTTTAATTTAGGAGATATAGGTAAGGAAAATGGTCAAGAACGATCTCTATCGTTATCGACTACAAATAAAGATTGGCGAGTAATTTATTCAGTTTTAGAACTATATAAGGCGACAAACGATCCCAATTTTCTACACTCAGCATGTCGAATCGCTGATAATCTATTAGCGACACAGACGAGAACAGGACTATTCCCTCTCGAGGGTTGGGAATATGCACGAACGGGTGATGAAATACCATTAGCAATACTACACCTGGCAGCTGAAATCGATGGGAAACATTCATTATTGCCTCAGGCAGTGTTAGACAATGGATTTTTCATCAATCCTTATTATGGCGCCATGAAAAATGATAAAAGAAAACAAAAAAACTCCAATGTGTACGATAATCGCTTGTTTTATGGCAGATATTGAGAGTATAACAATTCATATCAAAACAACCGCTAACATGTTTATGCCCTGACAGCTACTTAGTTCACAATATCTATGGTCAACCTATTTTGTGGATAAATTCAATTTTAAAAATTTTCTTTTATATATTTCTTCCTGAAATTATATTCAGAATCCTTAATGCGGTTTTACCATCCCAAAGTTTAGGGATTTTCCCACTCTCAACATTCCCTTTCATGATATTATCAAAATGGTATAAAATATTATCTTTTGAAGTTCCCGCTAAGATATTCGTCCCTTCGTCCAGTGTGACTGGGCGTTCAGTATTCTGACGAATTGTCAAACATGGGATGCCAAGTACAGTGGTTTCTTCCTGAAGTCCACCGCTATCCGTCAAAACCAGTTTTGCATGCTTCCACAGAGTCAAAAATTCTAAATATGACATAGGCTTTTTTAAGGTA
This sequence comes from Verrucomicrobiota bacterium, assembly GCA_021772675.1. Lineage (GTDB taxonomy): Bacteria > Verrucomicrobiota > Lentisphaeria > JABSQK01 > JAJFLO01 > JAJFLO01. The sequence continues at coordinate 2,947 of JAJFLO010000081.1, forward strand.
ATATTATTTGCATTGATCAAACTCATTAATCCGAATGACTCCAGTTTTTTTTCAGATCGTGGGTGAACAGGAAACACAACGTGTATGTTCCTTGAAATTTCAATCAAAGCTTCAATTATCTCGGACAGTACTTGCTTATTATCCACATTAGAAGGACGATGCAACGTAACCACGGCATAAGGAGAAACTATACCTTGTTCTGATGAAGAATTATCCAATTTATTAAGAGAATAATAAAGTGAATCAATCATAATGTTACCAACGAAATGAATCTGGCTTTCTTTTAGACCTTCTTTCTTCAAATTCTCTATACCACTTTTTTCAGTGACAAACAATAAGTCAGAAATCGAATCTGTAATTATTCGATTGATTTCCTCTGGCATAGTCATATCATTACTCCGAAGTCCAGCTTCAATATGAGCTACTTGTAATTTTAATTTTTTTGCAGTAATTGAACATGCTAAAGTTGAATTAACATCACCGACAACGACGACCAGGTCCGGCTTTTCCTGTAGACAAACTTTTTCAAACTCCACCATAATCCTAGCTGTTTGTTCCGCATGAGTACCTGATCCAACATTCAGGAAGTAATTGGGTTCTGGAATATCAAAATCGTCAAAGAATACTTTGGACATTTGATAGTCGTAGTGCTGTCCTGTATGAACGAGGCACAAATCCAGATCATCAAAACCAGTTGTGTGCGTGTGAAACAATGGCGCAATTTTCATAAAATTCGGTCGGGCTCCGGCGACGATATATAATTTCATGTATTTTCTTTGACTAGGTTAATTTAATATCTAAGTAATTACAAAAATCGGATAATATTCCATATCTGCTAAACGAATTTATTACTTTAGCCCGGCCTTTATTACCCATCTCCTGCCTGACCGATAAAGATTCTGACAACGGCCGAATCGCATTTACAATACCATTTATATCACCTGGTTTAACCACAAGGCCACACTCTGTTTCACAAACAATGTCTGCAGGTTCACCTTCTGCAACCATTACTATCGGAAGTGCTGAAGCCATTGCTTCGTAAAGCTTTGATGGTACGGCTCCAGGAATATATTGTTTGAGTGGAATAACGGCAATATCCGCTGAAGCCCAAACCTCAGGGATACAATCTCTTTCCATCGGATCGATGAAATGTAAATTAGACAATGTTAACCGAGTTGCTAATTTTTTTAGTTTATCTTTTTCAGGTCCGTCACCAATCAATAAAAATTGAACTTTAATCCCATCATTTTGCAATTTTCCCGCTGCTTCTATAATCTGATCGATTCCCTGGGCAATCCCATGTAACCCCGCATAAACCACTGTGCAATAATCTGGCTTTGCCCATTTTTTGAGAATATCAGATCGATATTTGGGATGAAATTTTTGAATATCAACGCCATTGGATAATCGATATGTACTGACATCTGGAAAACGCTGTTGAATATTTCGAATAATTTCACGACTTTGTCCAGTAACCAGCCATGATTTTCTATAACAAAAAGCTTCAAGAATATTAGCCATTTTTAACAAAATCCCATCAGAGACAATTCCCAGATTAACCGCTGATTCCGGCCAAAGATCCGACACATTAAAAATCCATCTAGCACCCTTTAATTTACTGAGTACGTATCCAGATATACCTAAAAAAAGAGGAGGACTTTCCGTAATCAAGATATCAAATTTTGGTAATTTTAAAATACCAATAACCATTGATGATATTACAAACGAAAAATAATTCCAGAGTCGTGGCAGGAATCGAATACTCTTTGAAGGGAATATATAGCAGCGGATGACATCAATAGCATCAATAATTTCTTTCCTGAAAAATCCCTTATATCCATTAAAGATCTTACCCGTCGGATAATTTGGCATTGCGGTGAGTACAACGACTTCGTCTCCAGCAACTAGAAAATGATTTGCCAGTTCGGATAATCGAGCTTGCGGTGCCCCAATTTCAGGAAGATAATATTGTGTCAAAATGCATATTCGCATTAGGGAATTTCAGAATAAAAATGTTTAATCTTTCCCGAACGTGGTCTTTTTATAGTTTTCACTCTATTTATTGTAAGCTTTAATCCAGGTTCTAAGTATTTATGCATTTGACCCCTAATCTCTTTGATTTCTTGCAAATTCAAATCGCGATCAGAAACAACATCATACTCAAATTTATCAACAGATGTCTGACGTATTATGAACTCTTTCAGAACGCCTGAGGATTCTAGAATACTCCTTGAAATATAATAAAAAGTAAGCCCTGGTGATCTTTTCCCACTTGGTAATATTATGGTATCATTTTCTCTTCCCAGAAGTTTTTCCAATACCCGACTCTTTCCATCTGACGATGATTTGGTACTAATAATCCCAATATCGCCTATTTTATAACGAATGAATGGCATTGCTTTGTTATCCAGATCAGTAATGACAATATTACCTTCTTGTCCGTTTGGTATCGGCTTATTTTCATCATCAATGATTTCGTAATCAAGTATCTCCTCTGATATTTTCCAATCACCTTCTGAGTCCTCAAATGCTATAATCCCCGTTTCCGATGCCCCGTATTCATTTATCACCTTTACCCCAAATGCATCCTCAAGAATCTGTCGATCTTCAACGGTTAACACTTCTGATGTTGTTATACAATATTGCAAACTGGGGCATACATCTTTCAGTTTGATTTTGAGATTGAGAAGATAGCGGGCAAATATAACTATTGAATTTGTATATCCGTAAACGATGACAAACTTGTTCTTCTTGAAACATGCCAAGTATTTTTTTAGCTTGTGGTTGGATAAGTCAAATACCGGGAATCTAACCCGATTCATCATCTTATCTTTAATAATTTCTTTCAAATATGATATTTTCTCTAAAGGGATACCATAAAATCTTGCCTGCCTTGGATTAAGCTTTAACCCGTGCCATGAATATCGGTTTTTAATAAGAGCCCAATCCATAGCATGAGCTTCTTTATTCTTTGCAAAGAAAAATGGATGCCCAGACGAACCAGATGTGCTTGATATATAAGTATTCTTGGTGGAATACCCTTTAGAGAGTAAATTTGAAAGGTCGTCTTGATAATCTGATTTCTGCATCAGCGGCAGATCTTCCCATTTATCGGGAAATGTATCTCCCACTTTCCTTCGATAAAATAAGTTATTCTCGTAATGATAACGAGCAATTCGCCACTTTTGTTCGTGCTGCCACCGATGAAATGCTTTAGGTGACAACAACTGAATATGAACAACTTCTCTGGCTGCCTTATAAATATCATATCTCAAAAGTTTTAGATATACCTCAAATATAGTAACCATGGATTTATTCAGTTAAAATTTCTTTTTCCATTACCCCTTTCCATATCTTCCCATCATAAACTTTATCCCAGCCTATACGGTCATAAAATTGCACCGCATTCAGATTTAATGGACTGACAGATAAAAGCATTTTTTTAAAATCATGCTTAACAGCGTATTTTTCAGATTCATTCATTAATACCTTTCCAATTCCCATTCCATGATTTTCCGGATGCGTAGCAATGGCAAGGATTCCAAACGGATCATCTTCACTCACCTCTTGGTTTCTATGAGCAATTTTATCCTTTTTAAAAAATCGCATTAAAAGTTCAAATCCGCGTAATGATTTCTTGAAAAAGTATGGATTCAAGAGGATCCATGGATGACTTAATACACTCTTTAAAACAAGCAATTTGTTTGAAGACAGAAATCCTCCTAAAGCCATTGTAAATACACCGCCAAAGCAAAAGCCAAGCAATTTATTCTCTTTGAAAGCACCTATTGCATATACTTCATCGGGACTGTCCAACTGCCATTGATAATATGCGCGAGCAATTTCATCTCCTAATTTTGTAATAAAACTTTTCGGAAAGGCCACGATATGAATCGCAGCTACGGCGTCTAAGTCTGAGTAAGTTAGATCTTTCACCTTGATTTCTTCCATTATCATTAAACGTCTTTCACTTAATTATTATTACGTTTATTTGCTAGAATAATTTCAAATAACTTATTGGCAATGACTTCATTTCCTTGTGCGGTATAATGTCCATAATCATTCTCTAAAAAAAGGTCGCCTCTTGCGTTTTGAAACGCTCTTAGTCTGTAAACAACATCTATATACTTGAATTTTTCCCGAGCTGCGAATCGCTTCATAATTTTGTGAGTTTTTAGATCTGTCACATCCGTTGGTATCTCAATGCCTTTGGACCTCCATTTATTTGCAGACTCAGCACTCAGTTGCATCTCATAAGGATGCATAAGTAGGTAAAATTCAATATTTCGATCAACACATTCTTTATCCATTAATCGAATCCAGGATTCCGTATTTTTGATCTTCTTTCTGAAATCTGCTGTTTCTGGATATAACGGCTCAAGATTCTGAGCTTTTTCTTTTTCCTTATCACTAAGTTGTCGCCAAAGTCTTACGATCGAATTGACACTAAAAAGATATAAATGGGAATGTCTTCGTATAGTTCTAATAGGTTCCTTTTTCTTGATTCTCGAAAAATTGTTTCGAAGCTTTGATAAACTTGAAGGTTTTACGATTCTTTTTTTGGATTTATCACTTGGCAAAACACCCGATGCTATTATATCCAATACATCTAGTGCTGACTTATTTTCATAGTTATTCTGGACAAATGAGTATACAATCAAATCCGGTTGATAATCGAAAACCTTGTCCATAACCAGCGCATATACTTCTTTGGCTCTGAATCCTGGCCGTCCGAACAGCATAACTTCATAATCAATATCAGATTCTGTTTGCCTGAGCTTTTTCTCCAAAATCTTTGAAAATGTATTTTCAAGCTTATTTCCAAATCCAAAAGCAACTGAACTACCAATGACAGCAATACGAATAATATTTTCTCGTTTATGTTTTGGGTACTCATAATCTCTCTGTCCAGCATTGTTTATAAGCACTTCCATGCCATTGTAAGTTCTTCTCATACCGGGAACAAGCGATTTAACATTTTGCCGCAATGTTCCAGAATATCTTTCCGTATAAATATCGTCAAATGGAATGTGATCCACTCTCTGAGGGACGGTTATTCTAACACCTAACTCCAACACCAGGTAAATGATGGGCAACGAACCGAAGATATACAATAGCCTAATCAATATGGATTTTATTTTTCCCATTACAACGATCTTCAAAATTGAAAATAGATAAAAGGAGTTGGCCCCCGATAATGATAACCGAATGATAATACAGAACCTGCGACCAGACATCCGGCAAAAGCGTAGCGCCAATAACGAGGCAACCGCAGAAACCAACCATAATCATCCGAAATTCTATGACCGATGTCAATTAGTACTAATGCCACTCCCGCCATTAACACGGGTTTACATAATGTTAAATTACCGGAGTTGTGAATCATTCCAATTAAATACTGTCCTGCAATATCAAAAGTAGGTGTCCGAAAAAATAACCAGGAAAAACAAACAAGATGAAATGTTAATACCATTTTTAGTATATCATTGAAAACTCCAAGGCGACCTGTCTGTCCCCATGCATGGGGTTGCATCTTTTTTTCGTTTAAAACGAGTTTGTGTGCTGCCAGATACAGTCCATGAAGTCCTCCCCAGATAACAAAAGCCCAGGATGCGCCATGCCACAATCCTCCTAGAATCATTGTCAGCATAAGATTCAGATAGGTTCTTATACGATTTTTTCGATTCCCCCCAAGAGAGATATACAGATAATCTCTGAGCCAGGAAGATAAAGATATATGCCACCGCCGCCAAAATTCTGTAATGCTTCGTGAAAAATACGGAGCAGAAAAATTATTCATTAATTCGATTCTCAATAGCCTGGCCACGCCCCGGGCAATGTCACTGTAGCCCGAAAAATCACAATAGATTTGAATCGCAAATGCATATATACCAAAAAGCAGGTCTGTCCTGGACACAGTAGAAGGATTTGAAAAACAAAATTCGACTAATGGCGCCATCGAGTCGGCAATTACAATTTTCTTGAAAAAGCCAAATAAAATAAGAGGTATACCTAATCTGATTTGTGCATAACTAAACCTGCGAGTTTTGGAGAATTGAGGTAATAGGCGACTTGCTCTTTCAATTGGTCCTGCAACAAGTTGCGGAAAAAATGATACATACAGGGCAAACGTAATGAAATCATCTGCAGGCTCAAGTTTTTTGCGATAAACATCAACAGTGTAAGCAAGTGTTTGAAACGTATAAAATGAAATACCAACAGGTAAAAGAATATTCAGAGTAGCGAAATCAGGATGGAAGCCCAATTTCACCAAAAGTAAACTGGAAGAACCTACAAAAAAGTTAAAATATTTGAAAAAACCAAGAACTCCTAGATTACCGATAATACTTAATAAAAGTAAATTTTTCCTATGGAAATTATCAGATGATCTTGAGATTTTGTGGGATATCATATAGTCAAGAACTGAAGAAAATATTAGCAGGGAACAAAATCGCCAATCCCACCAACCATAAAAGAAATAACTGGAGATCAGGAGAAATATATTCTGTCCCGAACACCTTAACTGGTAATATATAATAATTACAACTATGAAAAATATTGGAAATTCAATACTATTAAAAAGCATAATGTTTTAGGATGCTTGTACTTTCAGATATATTATGGCTATGGTTTTCCAGAGTTCGTTCAACAAGGTAACTAATGAAAATTTCATCCTGGTTCAATTGCAATTCACGGCTCTGCAAATAAGGAAAAGAAAAACTGTGGTGCACTATAAAATATATATTTGAATCCAATTTATACCGACAGCCATCAGGATTTCTACAGGTTTCTGTAAAATTGTTGCCTGAAATGAATAACGAATGTCGAAAAACCTACTGCTTGCAGTATAATTCGGTTAAACTTTTGATGGGTTGATGTATTTATCTACAATATTCATCGTTATAAACCCGCAATTACAAAATTGATACTATAACCATATGATGTTATCAATGTTACCTTATGACAGAGTGATAAAGTTCGCTGTAACTATTGATCATTTGGCTCATAGGAAACTTCTCACAGGCAAGTTTGTGTCCAGATTCACCGAATTTTTCGCGAAGAGATTTACTTGTAATCAGCCTTGATATGTATTCAGAGAAAATTTCAACATCCCCGAATGGTGCGATGAATCCACATTCATTATGTGAAACGACCTCTGGGATACCCCCTCGGTCTGTACTGACAATTGGTATACGGCAGTACATCGCTTCTGCAAGTATAATACCAAACCCTTCCCAACGAGACGGGTGCACCATAATGTCTATTGTACTAAGCAAGTCTAATAAGTCTGGTCGTTTGCCCAATAACCGAATCCTGTTTTGTAGGTTAAACCTGCTAATTGATTCTTCATACGTTTCCCTTAGACTTCCATCACCAATTAAAATTAAATAAATATTAGGATATTTCGGAGCAAGACGGGCAAACGATTCAATAAGGAAATCATGTCCTTTGTAACGTTCTAAATGAGATATTGTACCTAATATTATATCATCTTTATTGAATCCAAGTTCATTACGGATTTTCGATGGAGATGATTTCACGCTCAGATTCACCGTATCAATGCCATTGTAAATAACATGTATTTTCTCAGGAGATTGCCCTGCCGTAATCAATTTCTTTTTTACGGCTTCAGAATCAACAACAACTGCTTTAGTAAATGGTTCTAGGAGTTTGTTTACAAGGGGCTCAATTTTCGGATACATTATATTATGCGTTGTGTGAACTAAAGCAGGAACTCTCCCTAAAATTCCCGCTATTCTCCCTACCGTCCCGGAAATAAATAAATGGGCATTGACAATATCTATTTTATGTGATTTCAATAAACGAACAAGCTTAAGAAACGCGTTTAGATTTTGAAAAATTTTCCACCATTTTCCATCTACATCCAAAGAATAAACCATATAACCTTGATCCCGCAACTCCTCCCCATAATGCCCAAGTTCCCCTATACAACAAACACTGACCTCAAATTGATCCTGATCTAATCCTTCAACGATAAACGAGACTAATTTTTCGGATCCTCCGAGCTGCAGCTTACCCAAAATGTGCATAATGTGAATTTTATGAGAGCGATTCATTTTATACGAAAAATAATTAATTTGATATTGGGAAATTTGTAATCGGTTAAATATTGAGAAAAATAAATACAGATTCGAAAATCGTCGTTCTTAAGTTCATAGTATAGGAATTTGTATTCTAAGTTGCCAAATGGTAACAGGTTTCGGGTGTCAGGTTTCAGTGACAAGTGTCACCGTGGCGGGTTGAAATTAAATGAGAAACACTTTATGTTGATTCCGAAGTCATTCTCCTCTACTGTCCATGAAATGGTCAACCTTTAATTATAAAATTTTAAAATGTCTCTAACGTCTGAAACCTGACACCTGTATTCTTGAGGGAAAATGCCCCGGCAAAGCCGGTTAAGTCCATTTCATCGAATCCGATGTATTGATCGTTCAACACCAATAATTAATTTGGGTAGAAATAATAGGTATCATTACCATTTTCAAAGTAGATATCACAAAGATCGAGGTATTCATCAAACGGCACAACAAAGAAAACTTCTACCCATACAGGATTATCTGCAATTATATATCTACAATTGGCTGCATTGATCCCTAACATGTAGTGGGCCAGATCATTGAATCGGCTGACACTCCTCCAGATATCTATCAGTTCTTTTTTCCGTTCGATATGGGCAGTAATATCAACCGCAACATTTGGTATTATAGATGAATAAATTTGATAAGCCCAAACCTCCAAATTTGGGACTGTTCGGTTTTTAAAAATATTTCGCATTAAATGATTGACCCTTCTATGATCATCATGGTCGTCTAACAGAAAGCTAATAAAAACTGCTTCAGGATTCAGTTCATTGAAAAGATGCTCAAATTTTCTATTTACGGTTGGATCGTCTAATGGAATCTCTCTGGCAGAACAATTGAGGAAGTGTGGTGTAACACCAAGTTTTTCACACACAACAAGAGTTTCTTTTTTAATTGCATCTGCTTGTGTTTTATTCCCGTTTGTAACGTAAAGAATATGAATATCCGCACCATTTTCTTTGGCATTGATGAGTGTTCCTCCCGCACCTAAAATATCATCATCCGGATGGGGAGCAATTACAAGAATTCGACTTGCATTTGGATGTTTCATTTGCAGTGGCTGCAAGTTTCGATTAAACCGTTTCGATTCAAGAACCTTACTGCAAACATCAAGATCCGTTAAACGCTTCCAATCCGTGATCATGAATTTATACAACCGTTTAGAAGGCTTGCCAATCAAAAAGCGTTGATAACATCTATATAATTTTTTTAACATTGAATTACAATTTCATCACAGATAAGTTTTAGACAAATTGCGAATTTCCATAGCTAATCGATTATAGTAGTCATCATATCTCTCGGAAAGAAACCTGAAAACGGGTATATGTATCTGTAGTATTCTCCGGCCAATTATTTCTATTTCAGTAAAATGCTCTCGTTCATCAATCACATCCCCTGAAAAAGTTGGCCAGGCCATTACACTAAATTTCATTCGCTTCAAATGAATATAAAAATCATCCCGATGAGACTCAATAAGTATGGACAAACAAGCCGGGACAATTCCGGCAGGGATTTCAGGGTGAAGTATGGTAATACCCTTAATATCGCGTAATTGTTCAACGAGCCAATTATAGTAATACCTGATATCATCCTTTAATAAATTGGGATCTTGTTTAGAAAATTGGAGTAATTGAATATATGCAAATTTTGATATAGGTCTTAGATAATCGCAGGAAAATTCTGGAAGGATCTCGTCACGATGCTTCCAGTCAGGGTAACCAGGTTTATCAGAGTATAACGGAGGAAGAGGATTTTTTGGTGAACTTACTTTATTTTTAATTGTACTAGCGAGCCGATTCAAGCCGAATTTTGAAATCAATGTGTTCAGGACTTTTTTACGCTCTGTTGCGTAAAACCACTTTCTCTTTCTCGGAGATAGTTTCACCTGGTAATCCGAATTATTAACCCGGAGCATTCCACCATCAATCATTGGCAGCACTTTATATAATGAAAATATAGAAAAATCCCCAAAAGTTCCCAGTGCTCTTCCATCAATTTCTGAGAATAGAGAGGACGCATTGTCTTCCAGTATAACCAAACCGGCATTTTCCGCAAGTTTCGTCAAATCATGCCATGGCTGAGAAAATCCGAAATGGTTGATGATGTGAAGTAATTTTACATCGGAAGTGATTTTTTTTTTTATATCGTCGATATCAACCTGAAACGTATAGGGATCGGACTTAAAAAATCTCACGTTTAATCCAAGTACACGAAACGGCGTCAACGTAGCATCACAGTCAAACGCGGGAGTAAGAACGGTATCACCAGGTTTGAGTTTGGTTGCCTGACAAGCCGCATACATCGCATTTCTTCCAAGGCCAAATAAAATACACTTCTCCTTATCATAAACATCTAGGCGGATATCTTTTTCTAAGTGTGAATTTATCATTTACTAAGGTCAATAAGAATCGATGAATCTATTTTTATTTCATTAAATCACCAAATTAGAGGCTTATTGCAATGATCCTCTCTGACGCTTCCAAACTCCAGCTTTTCGTTTTAAATAGGCAGTACCATAATGCAATAAAAGATATGAGGATATTCGAAGAAACTGTCCACGGAATGCCCGGAAAAACGATGGTTTTGATAATCGCGTCTGCTCCGGATCGTTTGCTCCTTCAAGGTAATAGATCTCTCGAGGAACCCCGCCAAACCAAATCTTAAAATTATGAACGCCACTTCCCTTCACCGATTCTCCGAAATCCAGATGTTTAATCCCTTTTTCTACGCAAAAACGGACCATTTCCCACAACAAAATCTGGTTGGGGGAAGTGCCTTTTCCAACTGTACTTCCTCCGTGTGTATATATCCCAGTTTTTTGGTTATATACCAGGAACATACCTCCAATTGTTTCACCGTTTTTAGTTGCTATGAATACTTGAGCCTTTCCATTCAGGTATTTAATTACATTTTTAAAATAATCTAATTTATGTATTCGTACTCCTTTAACCAGCATTCGATCTGAATACACTTTGTAAAATTTATCAAGTTTGTCTAGTCCCTGTTCGACACATATTCCTTCTTTTCCCGCTTTTCTAACCATATTTCGAGCCTTGCCTCGCATCATATTCCACATTTTATCCTCAGATGGATGGACGTCGAGAGTTACGGTCGTTGCGCTTACACTATTGGTTGGGATTTTGAAATTTTCATATCCCGTAGAAAGTTGTTTCAATACAGCGCCTCTATCGGTAGCAAATTTGACACTGTATTCAAATAGTTCAGATGCGATTTTATTATTATCAGCAACAAATCCAAACTTCATCGAAAATACCATGGGTTTACCAAAATAGTCATTTACGAAATAGAGAGGTAAAACACCGCAAACCTTTTGGCTTGCTGTACTCACTGCCATTAGGAGAACTACTTCTACGTTGTACGTTTTTTCAAGCACAAATTTCCATTCAAAACATGCCAATGGTGGTAGATAATCTCGTTTGTTAAGATATCTATTCCACAAATCTTTTTGTGATTCTTCGGCTACTTTAATTTCCAATTTCATTTCTCTTATCATAGTCCAAGTTTTTTCATACAATTTCGTATAGAAAAACTCTCGGATAATCCGCTCTAATTTTTTTTACAAGGGCCATGTAATCTGAAGTGATCTCATCTTTTGGTGGATTAGCAAAAACTACATACAACTTCTTCTTTTCAGCCGCTTTTTTAATATTGTGCAAGACTTTAGTAAGAACGGGGCCTGTAAAGGGATGAAACATCCAAACGACATCAACGTAACTAGGAATGGTATAATTACTCGCATCATCACAAATAATTTCCCAATCAAAATATATATTTTTTGCTTCTTTTAATTTTTCCAGATTTTGTACAGAAATTTTCGACAATTCTTGTGAATACTCCACTCCAATGACTTTCTTGAACCCTTTTTGTAATGCATAACATAACACCCTCCCTTTACCAGACCCCAAATCCAATAATGTTGCATTCTTTTTCTCAATTGGTAAACTTGCCATCGCCTTTCGTAACCATTCAAACTGTGAACCCGCATACAAAATCCCATATTTTGCATAAACTTTAGAGTTAATAGATTTATTTAAATCTTTGATTTCAATTCTACCAGAAGTGTCAATTGAAAACCGAATCTCATAATAGTATTCATTTACTTTTTCCCAAATCGCTCTAACCAATCCTGAAAATCCGTTGAGCCGGTATATAGTAATTGCCGAATAGGTCCATTTTCTTATACTAATCATTTAATATGATAAATTCATACAGTTGAGTTTTCTAATTCAAAGTAAATGTCCTCGAGTCTGGAACAGTACTTTTTAAGCGTAAATTTTGATCTATAAATACGATTTCCATTATTTCCCAATTCTTTAGCAGTTTCAGAATTGTTCAGGATAATTTCGAGTTTTTCGGCTAACTGCTCAGGATTGTCTGGTTCTACCAAAAATCCGTTTATATTATTCTCAATAATCTCCAAATGCGCGCCGAGATCGGTCGCAATTATTGGTTTTCCCGCAGCCATAGCTTCTATTAAAGTTCTGCCAAAGGTTTCAGGTTCTCTTGAGCATGAAACAATAATATCAGACGCAAATAATGTAGAATTTATGTTTTTGTTAAAACCAAGAAAATGTATTTTTCCCCCAAGATTCAATTTATTGATTGCTGAAATTAATGAAAGATAATATGGATCATGTTGGTCAAAATGTCCCTGTATTAATAACTTGAAATCATGATTATTCTGATTTAGGTAACTGGATGCAGTAATTAAAGTATCGTGTCCTTTCATTGGTATTACCCGACCGATGATAGATATAGTTTTTAACTGTTGTTCTAATTTATTCTTTTCTTGTAACGGCTTTTTTGTGTCTGGATATTCTGAAAATTGAATCCCAATAGGTATTACTACAATCTTTCTAAACATCTGAGTGTTTCGAAATAGGTTTGCGGTATAATTAGAGTTAACAACCACCTTATTCGATAGCAGCTTCGCGAAAAATCCAAAAGTCTTCAATATGAACTTTGGTACACGCGGTGAAGGATTTTCCCGAATGTGCCAAAGACATGGGATATTGGCAAGTTTTGCTGCAATTCCGGCAGCAATTGAAATCGTCATTTGATTTGAATGGACTATTGCAGGTTTATTTTTAATGACGACTTTCAATAATGATAATGATGTAATGACAAATGCAAAAAAATCATATATGGCGGCAAAAATGTTAAAGACTGACCAGTTAAAAACTTTTGCACGAGTATCAACCAAAGGAGGCAAAAAAAAACAAACTGTGAGAATACCCCGTTTCTTTGCCTCCAATGCTAAGAGCCCGTTTCCAGGGGTGGCTAATATCGATTCATGACCTCGCCGCTTCATCTCGACCATGATGTCAAGTAGGCTTTTCTGCGATCCGCCCATCATTTCAGGAATCACAAACGGATCAATATAGATAATTTTCACTATGAAATACCTATATGAGATGTTAATTGCATTTTATAATAATAGAATCGTTTTTTAAAAATTTGAGATGGCTAATCGATAGTATGAAATATGCCTTTTGCTCTGCTTGAGAGCAATTAATTCCCCACTGGCGATATATGAATTTTCAGGAAAAGAACCGTTTCAGAAAGGACTCTTTAATGCTCGATTAAGGTTTCAATACATTTGAGTGTCAGTTTGGATAAGGACCAAAATGTCCTAATTAAACTAAAACTTTTTTATCTCAAAATTTCAAAGAATCCATAATCATTGCTGTAATGACAGTCAGCAGTGGTATAAGAAGTCATCTTATTTGATCAACGAACCCTGCCATTTTTTCCTCATTAAATCAACAATCAATTCCGTCTGTTTCTCGCGTGTAAATTTGCGTACTTTTTCCAAACCTTTTTCCAGTAGTCTCTTAACCAATGCCGGGTTACTTTGTAAGTTTAAAACTGCATTTTTAATTGATTCTGCATTCCGGGGTGCTATAAAAATGATATCTTCTTCATGAGTAAAAATATCTTTGATACCGTCTATAGCACTGGCAATAACAGGCGTACCTTGAGACATCGCTTCCAAAATTGCGTGTGGCATGCCTTCATGATACGATGGCAAAATATAGACTTCTGAATTTCTGTAGAAATTGAATAATTCAGGTCCAAACGGTAAGACTCCATGAAATCGAACAAAGTTAGAAATACGATTCTTACTGATAAGATCATTCAATGTGTGACCCCCTAAGTCGCCAACTGGTCCTACGATATCTAATAAATACTTAGCCTGAGGGTTGTTATTGAGTAAGCGGACTGCTTCTAATAGTTCCCGAATCCCCTTGTCATTACAAATCCGACCGACAAAAAGGAGATTACAGTTGGTATTTGTAAATCCTTCTTTTGACCTTTTATCGATTATATCGTCATTTGAAATTGAGCTGGTATGTACTAGCTCTGTGTCTGCGCGGAGTTCTCGGCCCCAAATGGCAACCAATTCCGGTGAATTAGCCATGACTAACGTTCCCGGATTGGTACAAATTTTTCTTAACCCCCTATCATGCAATTTTGATCGAATATGACAAAAGAAATGTTTCCAACTCCCGTATGAACTATAAGCCGATGTGAAATATTGATTCCCTATGATCAATAAAGCTGTTTTTGTTGGTTTACCAGAAAACTTCCAAACAGAATGTGCTCTATGAGTCGGGACTCTAAGAAGAAGAATATCGACGATATCGCGGTTGCAATATAGAATTTTTTTAATCCGATTCAGCCTGCTAAAATAGTCCCAAAAATGTCCTTCCGGCCCCAAACTTTTAAAAACTAATTTATCACTATTCTGGAGCTGATAATTGATGATTTCATTTTTCATTCGGCATTCAAAACCGAACACAATAATTGTATTAAAGTAGGGTAACAGAGATTCTACAAATATACCCATGACAGGATTAGCGTAAAGATACCCTTTTTCACTTCTTCGCCAAGGCATATGATAGTAAATCGCTAGTGTAGTGGATTTCAATTTATTATATTATTTAATTTTATCAGGTGGTTGAGATTAGATCTAACATAAATTAAAATTTTTTGGTTCTTTTCGATAATGCCCATTTGATTAATTTATGAGTTTTGTCGTGTGGTTAGAGAGTGTAAAAATAGACTTATTTACTATACTCAAGGTCTTTGGAATTACAATTTTAAGAAGTTCGATTATAAGGAAAATAGCGTACGTATTACAATTGAATAGAAAGCCTCGAAATTATGTTGTACAGTTTGCGGGAGCCGTAATTTCAATGCCGCGTTCATCAAAGAGCGTGAAATTAAAAGGATTCCGATTGGAAGTCAATATACAGTATTTTCAGCTCGCAGTCGTCGGTTAAGATGTCATGACTGTGGTCACGGCCGTCAGGAAGCTAGTAGCCGTGTTCCGGCACCTAAGGTTCGGTATACCAAGGCACTTGCTCGTTCGGTGAGTGAATTTCGGCCCAAGATGTCAATAGGAGATGTGGCAAAGTTTTTTGATTTACATTAGGGGACAGTTAAGGATATCGAAAAGAATTATTTGAGAATAAAGTTTAGTAAAATCCGCCTGAAAGATGTTAATGTCATTGGTATTGATGAGCTTCATACAGGAGATGGTTACATAACGATCGTTAAAGACTTAGAATGCGGAGCGGTCCTTCATGTAGGTGATGGCAAAGGTGGTAATGCCTTAAAAGGTCTTGCAAAGCGAGTAAAATGTTCACGATGTCGAATACGTGCCGTTGACTTGACTCCGGCCTATAGAGCCTGGATCAAGAATAATCTAGCGAATGCAAAAATAATTTATGATCATTTTCATGTTATTAAGCTGATGAATGCGAAAATTGACAGACTGAGAAAAAGACGAGGACGAGATGAAAAAAACTCAAAAATAAGCGATCTTAAAAAAATCTTCGATGAGCTGGGAACTGCAACATTTATGAAAGAATGTCTGCGTAGTATTTATTCGATAGCGCTGATTCCTATATGGCCAGGATTGCCAATGAATCAGGAATTAAATGTATTGAGACTATGGCAAAAACTATCACAAGCCATCTTGATGGAATTCTTGCATACTGGACTGAATCCAAATTGACAAGCGCTGGAATGGAAAGATTTAATCACAAAGTACGATGGCTCATAAGACAAGCATATGGATATCGTGATAATGAATATTTCAGGCTAAAGATATTCGATTTACCTAATGTAAAAATCGATAAAGAACTATCTAGTATAAAAACGCATACTTGGCTTTGAAATTTATTGGAAATCAAGATATTAATGTCTTAGGATTTAAAAATAAATAGTCCGTAGTCAAGAGATACATACAACCGTTGAACCAAGATTAAGATTACTCAGCCTGATACACCAGGATATTGAATTAAAGACGGTTTAACATTTTATCTCAATAATAAACGATGGCGTATTTGAGTTTGAGGAGCACAATAATTGTTATAATAGTTTAAGAATATCGCAACTAATATGGAGGCTTGATGAACTACAACTGAAAAACTCGCAGTGGCGGTAAGAAAATATATAGACATACCAAACGTGGAGATAATAAAAGGTCCTACATCAATTTTCTTATAGTAAAATGTAGGTATTTTTAGAAACACGCTTAAAACCTTCCACATAAAGTAAAAGAATGCAGAAAATCCCAAAATTCCCGTACCTCCAAGAATATTAAGATAGGTATTATGTGCATCAATGCGACGGACACGAGCAATATGCCCCATAAAATCAACATCACCGGCATTAAAAGATGCAAAACTTCGATTGCTATAACCCACTCCTAACCAAGGTGTTTTCTCTAATATCAATTTCGTTTTTATAACCATCCCAAATCGTTTCCACACCGTTTCATCTTTTTTCCATTCCTTGGTTTTTCGAATTCGTGTTTCAAGTCTATTAAAAGTATGATCTGAATAAATTTGCTGCCATCCCCACACTGCCAAAAGACCATAAATGATTGAAAACAGAACTATACCACCAATAAGAAACCGACTTTTCGGTAATATATAAACGTAAATCAGTATTAGTTCTATAGGCATTATTATCCAAGCTGTACGCGACCCGGCAGGTATCGTGGAAATCAGAATTGTGGTAAGACATAAAACTAAATAGGTTCTCAATACTCCTCTTGACTGACCTATATATCCTAAAAGAAGTGGGAAGACAAGTATCACACAAGGTGTAAGATGGTTGCGGCTAATTTCAATATCCCCATATACCATTATCGAGCTGAGATTGAGTACTTTAAAAAAAATGACAGACATAATTGTAGCTCCCAATGTACTAAAAATAACAAAGTGCTGTCTCCCGGAAGGTGTGGATAGAACTCGAATAATTAAAGGTACTGAAACGATAACCCAGAACCACGCTGATACCAATTCGAGAACACAGCGTTTCTTCTCTATTTCAACAAATGGCAGATTTATAGTTGCTATAATAAGAAATGGCATTGCCCATTTGACAACATTTATAGGAATTCTTATGGTTTTTAAATGGTTGGGCATTATACGAATACAGATTAAGATAGCTATTGCGCTATTTGGAATTTTAGGAATCACCTGTAAGAAAGCACCAAGTATTGGGTTAATTAATTCCATCCACATATAACCAAGACAAATAGCGAAAACAGGATAATTCCAAATCTTAAAACTTGTGACCGGATTTTCTCTTAACTTATTTTGCAGGACTGAATGCACCAAAAAAATACCCCATTCCTCGTTGAAACCATTTCAGTGATTTCTTAAATTTTATTACAGAAATTAACATGATAAAAGAAATTAGAATTGTATTGATCGATGTAAACAGATAATACACCCTTAAACGTAACGTGTGTTTTTTCGCTTTCCCGTAAGTTGACTGAATGTATAGGTTAAACTTAACCGTGGATTTTGTTTCAGAAAAATCAGATTGCCGGGCGCCCCCAGAGACACTTAAATGCTGTAATTTAGCATCCCCCGCAATACATAATTTCCATGATTGTGCGACCATCCGGCTGAAGCATTTATCTTCACCCCCATATTTATTTATTTCAAGGGGTGGACGGTAATCGTCAAACACTTCCCTTTTATATGCCATGCTGCAACCGGGGAGAAAATCAACCTCATTTATTCCAGTAAAAGACTGAAGTGTATTTAATTCATCAAATATTCCCGATGTAGAGACCTTTCCCGGAGCATTTTCACCGTCATAAATATGAAGTACTCTGCCAATTCGTTTTGTTATACCAATATTTTGATCCTGTCCCCATTGATTGGTTATATAGCCGCCGACACCACCGATGTTACTATTCGCCTTATTATCAAATACATTAATTATACTGGAAAAATATTTTTTTTCCAAAATGACATCATCATCTAAAAAAAAAATGATATCACCCGCGGATGCATTAATTCCAAGGTTTCTTTGATACGTAAGAGCCTTAACTTCGGATTTGAGAATTCTGACATTCAAATTATCCGGAATTTTGTAGTTTATATTTTTTTCATATGCGTCAACAATAATGACTTCCTCAGGGATGCAGTTTTGTCTGGAAATTGAATCCAATACATCATTGACAGATTGTTCCCGATTGAATGTGCATATAATCACTGAAAGTGACATTTCTGCTATTTCAACGTTTAAAGTAATTTGCCTGCTTCAAGGAAGTTACAGCTTCAGAAATCCCAAGTGAGGGAATTTTTTGTTCTCGCATAAATGAAAAAACCTCTTCAATGTGTTTCCATATCCTATTTGTTTTTTCCTGGGTGGATGAGTAAGGACTTGTCCCTTTCATTAATTCTGACGAATGAAACATCAGATTTATGATTGGAATTTTCTTTTCTATAGATAATTTAGCTAATTCTGTTAAGGTTCCATTTGGATATTCGGGATAGGGTCTAAGCTCACGGGGATACATAGAATAATTTAAAAGTAGTTTCCTGAATCTGTGACCTCCTCGTTTATTGTGCATTAAATCAGACAATTGGATCATCATCCTTGAGCATGTTTTGGCTGTGTTTGTCGTCGGGATTTCTACGAGGGTTAAGTTTCCGGGTTTCAATAAATTATTTATCGACATATGATAAGGATTTTCCTGCGCGGCATGATAGTCAGGATAGACTAATGGATTGATCGCAGCATTTTTATATGACTTGAAGGGTACAACCGACGTATCAACAATGTAATTATTCTCCTCTAACCATTTTACAGTCCGTAAACATAATCCCCAACGTCCGGCCCTGTGAGATGTAGGGGTTATCCCAATTTTATTAAAAACGCTGTTATGTATTTCGTTTAGTTTGGAATATAAAAGATCTTCATCAAGCATGCTTTGAAAATACCTGATCATTCTGGAATCTGTATTTTTGTTACTTTCCTCAAAAGGTGGGATTGTCCAAACGTGAGGATGGATGCCGATTTCACACTGAGCTTTACCGACGATGGAGATTATAAAGGATACGAAATCATCATCTGATAAGGTTTCATAGCTCAGAAGATAAGTGGGTATAATTGAATAGTTACGGCATAATTCCTGAAATTCCGGCAGAATACTTAAATTATTGAGAGAAATTTCTTCGGGATGTTCCCATGCATTATCTGCCTCCACATCAATAGTGGTAATAAATACGTATTTACCGGCCTTCATTAAACGTGGTTTATAATTTCTATTTAGAATCCATCTTGAACTTTAATAGCAACATAATCAAATAAATTTATAGTATAGGAATTTGTATTCTAAGCTGTTGCTATCAGCAAAATAATGCATATTCTGTGAAACCATTATCATAGAGGAACGTGAGTTTGTAGTGCCGCCTTTAGGCGGAAGTTTCAGATGAGCTTTAGCGAGTCAATAGTGGCACGCACTCGCTATAGCGTTGTTCAAACTTCCGTCCCATTGGGGCGGGACTACGAACGAACTGCAATTAAATTTGTGGAAAGGAGGTACCGAGTAATGCCTTCAACTCAATTTTGCCAATCGTTGCGATAAAAAAGCCCCGGCGCAGCCGGTTAAGTTCACTAGTTCAGGATATGCATTGTCATGAAATCATTTCGTCAAATGTTATCGATAGTGCGTTTATATAATTGAATGTTCTTATCAAGCAAGTAATCAACATTATATTTTTTCATTACCGTTTTCCGTGCGTTGTGCCCCAATTCCTTCCTGAAGTCAGCACCTTGAAAAAGCAGCATTATTGATTCTGTTAATGTTGATATTTGAGATTGGTTCCACATCAGTCCATTGACGTTATGTGTTACTAACTCCGGAAAGCTGGTATTGTTAGGTACGATGACTGCTTTGCCACAAGCCATTGCTTCCAGCACAGCACTTGGGCAGGCTTCAAAATGTGATGCAAAAACACAAAAGGATGCGTTTAAAAGATGATTTTTAACTGATTCACGATCCAAATCTCCGAGAAACTGAACGCTTTCAGCCATTTCGTTATCGAATCCATTTTTCAGTTCAGAAATAAAAGAACCTGCTCCGCTTGTTGCAGTACTGTCTCTACCTAATAATCTCAACTTTGCTTCGGGTTTTTTCCTTAGTACCGATCTCCAGGCATTCAACAGTTCAGGCACACCTTTTTCAACTGAGACTCGGCCGACATAAACAACACAACTGGAATCATATTCGATATGAGGATCAGGTGCAAAAAAAGAGGTATCAACATTGTTTGGTATAACATCGATATCCTTATCGCTCATACCAGGGATTACTTCTCGTATTCGATTTTTCAAAAAGTGACTGACTGCACAAAATTTCCTGCCATTTCTAATCGAATGTAATTCAAATTTTGCCCAGTTTGGCATAATTCGATGACCATTGCTTATTTCTTCCCAAATCGATAATCTCGAGGAACTGTGAAATCGAATTACAGTTGGAATATTTAAATTAAACGGCCATAACCATCCGAGATATTCCGGTGCTTCCATAACTTGGATATTATTTCGATTCTTCTCATTAAAAATTTGATAATTTAATTTTAATCTATTTAACCACGGATGAAACCGTCTTGTTTTCCAATATGTGAGCTGCTTTATTTTAATTTTACCTATAGATTGACATACCGTCTGATTAACTCCATGACCACAACCCAAAATACATGTGCGAATATTTTTGTTGTCCAACCGTTCAGCAAGGCATTTTGTAAATGATGCAATCCCCCCTCCCTGACTCCACGGAGGATAATCATTACAGATAAACATCATTGATTTGAGTTCCATGAATCCGATTTCAGTTATGCCACTGATTGATTGTATTTATACTTCAAATAAAAATATAAGTGAGCATTTATGAAAAACGAAAACGGTTGGTTTCTGGCATTTCTCCTTAAAAACTGTCTTTGTTTTGTCTCGGTGATGTTCTTTAATTCTGCCTTGTCAGAATAGGATAAGTGAGTGTCATTTGACCAAAGTTTTATCCATTTTTTTAATAACCGCAATCCTTCGTTTATCTTGTATTCTTCAGATAGTCCAACCTTATTCAGACCATTAGCTTCCTGAAGTGTCCATTTTGATTTCGTCAGAGCCTGAATGTGATCCTGGATAATTTCGTGAGACCATTGGATCTGTTTTTCACTGATGTTGCTGTTTGACAGTCTGCTCCGATGCTCCCTGAAATAAACCAAATCTTCTGGAATTACAGATAACCATTCTTTTCGACTTAAGTCAGTGAAAAAACGATAGTCCTGTGATGCAGGCAACTCTTTATAACCGCCTATTTCTAGAACAGCCGTTTTTTTTACACATGTTGAACTATGTATTAATGGACAATGTAGACATAATAGCCATTTTATAACATTTGGAGATGTTGGATACCTGAACTTATACCCGGTAGGTTTAGAATTTTCGTCGATCAGCTGTCCAAAACTGACACATGCCTGAATTTCTGGATTCGATTCCAGGTAATTAAGTTGACGATCAAATCGTTCCGGGAAGGAAATATCATCCGCATCAGTTCTTATTATAAACTTACCCTTTGCTAATTTAATACCGTGATTGGCTGCAGCAAAAGGCCCTCCTTTATTTTTACGATAAATCGGAATAATCCGGGAATCACTTTCAGCATAAAGACTAATGATATCACCGGTATTATCCTGTGATGCATCATCGATGATAATATATTCCCAATCCTGAAATGTTTGTTTCTGAACACTTTCAATAGTTTCCGGCAAATAATTAGAACCATTCCTTACGGCTGTTATTACTGTAATTTCTGGGGCCATGATACTGAAAAAACTTTAACTCATTTCAAATTTCAGTTGTAACTATTTATTCAATAGCATCTTATATATTTATGAACAGACACTATATACGGTTTTTCACAGATATTTTTATTACCATTCAGATGCAGTTTCCAAACAACAACCGGTGATAATCAATTATCTGAACAAGTACTAAAAGGACTGTTTGAAATTATTTGCTCTTGTAGAAAAGTTTGTTTCTTACCTTTCAAATCCATTCTTCACTGTTTGCAAGGATCTGCGATAAAGGTTCATGTTTTGTTCAAACAAATAGTCCACATCGAATCTTGCGATAGCGGTTTGCCTGGCATGTTTTCCTAACTGGTCCCGAAGATTGTGCTCGTCATAAAGACGCACGATGGCGCTGCTAAGTGTGGTTATATCAGAAGATTCCCAAATAAGTCCATTAAATTCATTCTTGACCATTTCAGGGAAGCTTGTATTATTAGGCACAATAACCGCCTTACCGCATGACATTGCTTCAATAACCGCATTCGAGCAGGCTTCATAGTGCGAAGCAAAGACACAGAATGCTGCCTGGCGAATATAAGACCGGACTTGATCTTGATTTACATCACCTATAAATTGGACACTTTTCATCATTTGGGGAGAAAAACTTACCTTCAATTCGTCAATGAATGAACCATTACCATCCTCTCCGACGCTGTCTCTACCGAGCAGTTTCAGCTTTGCATCCGGAATTATTCCAAGGACAGATTTCCAAGCTTCCATCAATTCAGGTACTCCCTTGGGAACGGATATCCGGCCTAAGAACACCGCAGATTTCGGATCCACCTCAGTCTTGGGACCTGGAAAAAAAAAAGAGGTATCGACATTGTTTGGGATTACATCGATTGTCTTGTTATCCATTCCGGGTATCACACATTGTATCTGTTTTTTCAAATACTCACTAACCGCACAATATGTATCTCCGCGACGTATCGTTTGTAATTCGAATTTTGCCCACCGAGGCATAACACGAGATCCATCGCTGATCTCCTTCCAGATTTGCAGGCGGGAAGAGCTGTTGAATCGAACCACAACTGGAACTCTTGGTTTCCATGGCCATAGCCATCCCAAATACTCCGGTGTTTCAAGTATCTGAATACGGTGTCGGTAACTGCTC
Organism: Verrucomicrobiota bacterium; assembly: GCA_021772675.1. Lineage (GTDB taxonomy): Bacteria > Verrucomicrobiota > Lentisphaeria > JABSQK01 > JAJFLO01 > JAJFLO01. Next base: position 26,355 of record JAJFLO010000081.1, read on the forward strand.
TCAAGAATACAAAAATTCAATCTTAACCGATTTAGCCACGGATGACAACGTTTGATTTTCCAATACGGAATCTGCCTGGTAGTTATATTACCTATCCTTTGCTCAGTCAAGCGAGACACGCCTACCCCACATCCCGCAATAAATGTATTGATATTTCTCTTGTCCATCCTTTCAGCAAGGCTTTTTGTAAATGATGCAATCCCCCCCCCCTGACTCCAGGGAGGATAATCATTACAGATAAACATCATTGATTTGAGTTCCATGAATCAGATTTAGTTAAGTCACTGATTGATTATATTTATACTTCAAATAAAAATATAAGTGAGCATTTAAGAAAAATGAAAACGGTTGTTTTCTGGCATTTCTCCTTAAAAACTGTCTTTGTTTTGTCTCGGCGATGTTCTTTAATTCTGCCTTGTCAGAATAGGATAAGTGAGTGTCATTTGACCAAAATTTTGTCCATTTTTTTAATAACCGCAATCCTTCGTTTATCTTATATTCTTCAGATAGTCCAACCTTTTTCCGCGCATTAGCTTCCTGAAGTGTCCCTTTCTATTTCGTCAGAGCCTGAATGTGATCTTGGATAATTTCGTGAGACCATTGGATCTGTTTTTCACTGATGGTGCTGTTTGACAGTCTGCTCCGATGCTCCCTGAAATAAACCAAATCTTCTGGTATTACGGATAACCATCCTTTTCGACTTAAGTCAGTGAAAAAACGATAGTCCTGTGATGCAGGCAGTTCTTTATAACCGCCTATTTCTAAAACAGCCGTTTTTTTTACACATGTCGAACTATGTGTTAATGGACAATGTAGACATTATAACCATTTTATAACATTTGGAGATGTTGGATACCTGAACTTATACCCGGTAGGTTTAGAATTTTCATCGATTAGCTGACCGAAACTGGCACATGCCTGAATTTCTGGATTCGATTCCAGGTAATTAAGTTGACGCTCAAATCGTTCCGGGAAGGAAATATCATCCGCATCGGTTCTTATTATAAACTTACCCTTTGCTAATTTAATACCGTGATTGGCTGCAGCAAAAGGCCCTCCTTTATTTTTACGAAAAATTGGAATAATCCGGGAATCACTTTCAGCATAAAGATTAATGATTTCACTGGTATTATCCTGTGATGCATCATCGATGATAATATATTCCCAATCCTGAAATGTTTGTTTCTGAACACTTTCAATAGTTTCCGACAAATAATTAGAGCCATTTCTTACGGCTGTTATTACTGTGATTTCTGGGGCCATGATACTGAAAAAACTCTAACGCATACCTTTGTTCAATATATTACTCAATTAAATCCAAAACTAATTCAATTATTCAACAAAAAAGTTCGTGTAATGTTAAATCAGGAGGGTCATCAAATTTATAAACTTTCTGCCAAACAGCCAACATGAGCAAACTCCAGACAAGATTATGATACCTGGGATTCGTTTTGTTTTGAATTAGAGATTCTATATATTTCGAATCCATGATATTAGATAATTGTTTAGGTAAATGGGTTATCACCTCTTTAATTTTAGGGAACTCTATCCAATTCAATACAGGGGCATCAAATCCCCATTTCCGTCGCTCTAAAATCTCAGGGGGTACCCGATGTCCCAAAATTTTCTTCAGCCATATTTTAAAATCGCCATTTTGGGTTTGTTTTTCAAATTCGGGAAGATTAGTAATACTACCTAAAAGTCTATGATCCAGGAAAGGTACTCTTACTTCAAGAGAAACTGCCATAGACATTCGATCAGTTAATGCGAGTATTTGATCAGGTAGATAGGTTTGTTGATCAATAAACTGTCTTCTGCCGATATCGTCTTCTCCTGGATAACTAAACCATAAATCTTTAATGATTTTTTCGGTTTGCCCCATTTCCTTGATGTTCATTTTCCTCAACATATCGGAGTCAAAAAGCTGAATTTGATTTAAATAATTCCGCCAGACTTCTCCAGGGCCGGATAATGGAGCTAGCCTGTTCGCATGACGAGGGTGGGTTATCTTTAATAAAGGGAGTATCGTTCGAATCAACCAGGGAAACTTCGAAAAAAACCTTCTGTATGGCCCCAACGGTTTATCAATATATCGGGAATATCCGCCAAAAAGCTCATCTCCTCCAAGTCCTGAAAGACATACTTTAACCTGATTTGCTGCGAACTGACTGACTAGAAAATTCGGGATAATCGCTGAATCGGCAATAGGTTCATCCATATGCCATACAAGCAGGGGCAGTTTTTCCAACGCATCTCCCGCTGAAACAGTTATTTGATGATGGTCAGTGTTCGCCTGTTCCGCGACTGTGGTTGCATAGGACGATTCATCAAACAAAGCATCCGCAAAACGGACATTGTATGTCTGAAGTTTTATAGGTGATAATTTTGATGCAGTTACTGAGATTAGGCTGGAATCAAGTCCACCACTTAGAAAAGAAGCTACAGGGACATCGCTCCTCATCCTGAATTCTACAGAACTGTCAAATAGATTTACTGTTTCACTTTCATATTCTTGCGTAGGCTGAAACGCTCCGGATCGATGTATTTCTTCTAAGTTCCACCATTCCTTAATCTGAAATTGGTGTTTATCTGCTATTAAAAAGTGTCCGGGTAACAATTTTCTAACAGCTTGAAAAGGAGTTTCCTGTCTGGGGACGTATCCAAGACGGAGATAATCACTTATAGCATCCATATCCAAAGAACGGTCCAGCGCTGAACAGGTTAATAAACATTTTAATTCACTCGCAAATAATATGCGTCGTCCAATTCTGGCATAATACAGGGGTTTGATACCCATCCTGTCCCGTGCAACAAAAAGAGTCTTTGTTTCATTATTCCAGATTGCAAATGCAAACATGCCGTTAAGATAGCTCAGCATATCCAAATCATATTCTGAATACATGTGCAGTAAAACTTCTGTATCCGTATTCGTTTTAAATTTATATCCCAGATCGATTAATTGCTTACGCAGTTCCAGGTAATTATAAATTTCGCCATTAAAAACTACTGTAACAGTATTGTCTTCATTACTTATTGGTTGATTGCCTGTTTTCAGATCAATGATGGCTAACCGGCGCATTCCCATACCAATCTGGTCCTTCATAAAATAACCATCGGCATCAGGACCTCTATGCTTGATTATCTCTACCATCGGATAAACCTCATCCTTAGTTGGATTAATATCAGGGTCAAATATTCCAGCTATACCACACATTTAATTAAACTTTTGATTTTGATTTCAGATTGAAGATTTCAATAAAAAGGATCATACAATTAAGATTTGCTATTTGTTTGAGATTGAATAATTATTATGCGATTTAAAAATGTTAAGCATGAACTCTGCAAATTTTCGATGTCCCGAATTATTAAAGTGGTCATTTGGAAGTTTCATATAATCTGAAGTCTCCAGGTTTTGAGGGATGAAAGGATGAAGACCACTGAATACCTTAAGATTGCGCTGCAGACTAGTGCTTTCATTTTCGATTTTGGGATTTACGGGAATTACAAACAGAGCAAATTTTGCATTATACTTTTGTGCAGTGTTTACAATTTTAAGTAAATAGCTATTTGCCTCTTCAATTATTTTGACCTGTGGCTTTTCCAACGATGATACCTGTGATCGATTTTCCATCTTAACATTTCGCCTTTCTCTGCGAAATAAAGCTGATGAATGAGATTTTAGTTTTGATAAGTGCACCCAAAGATTAGTCCCAGCAGCTGTTTTGAACAAAAACCTTCTGAATTTCCCTTTTGTTGACGTTTTCTCATCATTGACGAAGTTATGTGCTAAATTAGCATCCAGCATATAGTGATTATACGCTTCGGCTGCGGTTAAATATTGCATATTTTCATCAAATGCCTGAAGTATGCCAACATTTGTAACATGTAAGAGATTTTTATGAGGCAGCATTGGACGGAATGGATGAATGTCATTGCCCATATATAATACAACTGCAACAATGTCAGGTTTTAAGATAGACGTGTATTTTTCAGATAGATAAGCATACTGTTTGGGATCTGCGCCTGGAATCCCGGTATTATATACCCGATAATTGTGGCGAGATAATATATCAGCGAAACTTTCAGTAATAGGCTCAGCGCTATTCCCCCAACAAAATGAATCTCCTAATAAGAGAATACTCAATTTCCCATCATCAAATGGTTCAAATGGTACACTTCTAAATCCATCAGTATTTATTTTATAAGGTGACTCCCATTTCCATTGAGGATTTGCTTTAAACGCCCCTTCGATATCTGTATAAAAACTGTGGCTGACTTCCAGTCGTTCAACAATACGAAATTCCTTATTGGAATACCTGGGAACAAATCCGGGTCCATGACCCATTTTCCTTAAAGTGATTTCGATTGCCGAAATACCAGCTCCTAATGTGACAATGAGTATTAAAACCTTAAGGAAATAAGTTTTCAGTGTTTTTATTTTTAGATTAATGCCGACCGTTTTGTATTCTATTTGATTAATAAGCTGGCAAAATCTACTTACTGTTTTACCGAATCAGTCTATCTTGAATTCAAAGGCCCACGTTATCGATACCGGTAACTGGACATGATCCATTTTAAGGAGTAGCCCTTGTTCTGTTTTAAGAATGCCATAGTCACTTGAATGGCACAGAGGATCGAGTGATAAATTAAAATTTGAAGAAGCTTTTACCGTTAAATCACTATATGAATTTCTCACATGATTGGGTGAAATCAACTGCCAACCATTTTCTCCAAAATGTACTATACCTTCCACCGATGCTTTTCCGGCCCATCCGGTAATCGAGTCAATAATATTAATCCTGTTCTCAGACCAAGTCCATGTCCTGTTCCAGGTCAATCCTTCCTGATGCCGCATGAATCCGTACCAGGTAAATGTTGCGCTAGATTCATTTTCGGTCCAATGGCCTCTCTGCCCTTTGGAACAATACCAATCCGGTAAATCGGTTGCTTCGTAATGAAGTAAGGATGGAGCGATCCCATTTATTGCGATCCCATTCTGTCCCTTATATCCGCGAAATTCTTTGCATTTATCATCCATAAGGTATGTTGGAACCCCCCCGTCAACCACAACACGATGGCCTTTCATCCATATTTCAAAGCTTCCCCGTCCTGTATCACCATGACCGGCACCATGCAGTCCCGGATCTCCATGAGCGATTAATTCAAGGTTATATTTATTATGCCGGGCAAAAAGCAAACCTCCATTTGGAAAAAAATCTGAATTCCAGTCATCATTGTCTTTTCTGCTTTTTGAATCATCTAATGGTATACTGCGATCGTATCTGGACTTAAAAAAAGAGTTTGCCCCTGCTGCATAACCGTCGAATTTATCCCGTGGCAATGTATTCAATAATCCAGAACGTTGACAAACTACAGATAAACCACGCAGCCATGAAGTTGGCAGATCGGGACTTATATCGCCAAATAATGGAATCGATCCGTCTGATCGAATCAGAATATTCGTGACATGACACATTTTTTCAGCTTTTTGAACAGTCTCATCGGACAATTTTCTATTCGACATTACAGCATCAAAATAATAGGTGAGAAGCGTTCGCGTTAAAAGCACATGATAATGGGAGCTTTGTTCAGAAAATATACCATCTTCAAGAATAAGTTGGGGCCAGAATTCATCCCATATTGACCGGGCAGTGTTGATCCAGTTATTTGCCTGAGATTCACCTTTAAACAGCATCCCAGCACACCAGAGAGCTCTTGCGTTATTTAAGAGGTGGTTGTGTATACCCAGCCTGTATTCTATCTTTTCCGTTAACCAATCTGCGTCTGCTTTAAGTTGGGACACCAGTTTGCGAGATAGATCATGAGATAGAGTGTAAGTGCCTAAAATCTGTGTGATAACAGCAATTCGTTCGCTAACGGCATAGGGATGGGAGGAATGTAAATCTGTAGGAGAATTGAGCCACCGACTCAGTCTGGTATTAAGTTGTGGGCCTGAGAGTTCCAATGCCCAGTAAAGGCGATGCCAGGCATGTATATTCTGAATGTCATTAAAACAAACTGTGCCTTCAGGCCATGATTTTCGTTGTGCGCCCGCTGCCCGAAAGGTTTGATTTCCTTTGGGTGAGCATTGCGGGAGCTGAACTTGAAAAAATTCTTCAGCCTGACTTTTAATACGTTCAAAATCACAAATATGATCGGCTGCAACAGGCATTGCATCCTCTGTTGGTGCCGGAGTATGACCACGCAAAGAAATGCCATTTTTCCAGCGCCATTTTCGAAAATCCTGTTTTAAACTTCGGCCGTATAATTCGAAGAATTGGAGTATTTGTCCATTCTTAACAGAGGCGCGTAAAAAAGAGTATTTTTCATAAGCTGAAATATTCAAAACAGGGGGTGTTTTTAATACATCACATATACAGAATCTGAAACGGTTTCATCCATTTTCAGTTCTTCATACTTTTCGTTCATACCCAATTTAAGCAGCTTTGAAATAAAACTGATTTGTTCAGCAGAATGGTCATTATATTTCCAATAAGTTACTATCGCTTTGGCCATTTTTTCTGCATCCATAAGATCTCGATTAAGAATTTCAGGTATTGTAAATATCTCTTCTGTGGACAATTCTTTTGAATCCATCCATCCTGAATTTTTCTGAACAGGATTGCTGAGCTCATGAATAGTATCCGAATTCTTCATCTTTTTGGCCAATGGCAAAAATTCCGTTCTGAAAAATTCATTGATTTGGTCGGTAAATTCATTTTCAGAAACTGCCTGCTTCGGGTCATCATTTTCTTCTACATGGCCTTTATCCTCCGGCCAGCACGGTTGTTCCCCTTTGAATAACAGGAATTTTCCTAAAACAAGAACATCCATTTCCGTTCGCATAAAACAGCGGTAGGCGTCAAATGGAGTACAGACTATAGGTTCTCCTCTCACATTGAATGACGTATTTACAATCACTCCGCAACCGGTCAATTTCTCAAATGCTGCTATCAGTTCATAATAATCTGGATGATCCTCTTTTTTAATAGTCTGAATACGCGCTGAATAATCAACATGAGTTACTGCGGGTATATCACTTCTGATCATTTTCACAGTGGGTAATAAATCATCACCTTTCTCAGGATTAAATGGCACTCTTCGATCTTCTTTTACAGGAGCGACCAACAGCATATAAGGACTTTGTCTATCTAATTCAAAATAATCGGATACTCGCTCTTTTAATACGGTTGGAGCAAAAGGTCTGAAGGATTCCCGATATTTAATTTTTAAATTTAATTTTACCTGCATGTCACGATTTCTCGCATCTGCCAATATAGAGCGGGCACCGAGAGATCGTGGTCCAAACTCCGCTCTACCACTGAAATGTCCTATAACTTTACCTTCAGCCAGGATAGATGCTAATTTCTCAGCTCGTTCACTCTGGGACGGTTCATGGTAAGGGTAGTCATAGGTATCCAGAAATGATCGAATTTCGTTATCTGAATATGCAGGTCCAAGATATGATCCTCCCTGTTGGCAATGATGTTCAGACTCCCCTTTAATCCTGGATTTATCAAAATATGTGTGATACGCATCCAAAGCTGCCCCCAGTGCGCAGCCTGAGTCGCCGGCAGCGGGTTGAATCCATAGCCGTTTGAACGGTCCTTCCCGAAGCAGTCGACCATTCGCAACACAATTAAGAGCAACGCCGCCCGCGAGGCACAGATTTTGCTCTCCCGTAATTTCGTGGGCATGACGTGCCATTCGGAGTATGACCTCCTCCGTTACCTCCTGTATCGATCTGGCAATATCCATTTCCCGACGGGTTATTTGTGAATCGGGTACTCTGGAAGGACCGTCAAATAATTTTGCGAACTTTTCATTGGTCATCTTCGGTTCATGAAGAAATGCGAAATAGTCCATATTCAGTTCCAGAGAACCGTCATCCTTCAGGTCGATAAGATGATTGTATATTATATCGACGTACTTTGGTTCTCCGTATGGTGCCAGTCCCATCATTTTATATTCACCACTATTCACCTTAAACCCGGTAAACTGAGTAAACGCTGAATACAGCAAACCCAGTGAATGTGGAAAATGCATTTCTTTCAACAGCTTAATACTATTCTCTTTTCCAATACCGATTGACGCTGTTGCCCATTCACCAACCCCATCAATGGTTAATATTGCAGCACTGGTAAAAGGCGATGGAAAAAAAGCACTTGCAGCATGAGATCGATGATGAATTTCATGCAGGATTAAACCATTATATTTCAAATTCCGACGAATTAGCCGGGGCAGTTGTAACTTGTATGATACCCACGATGGCATACTTTCATTCCACACCTTTTCACCTTTTGAACCTGCTGAAAATTGACTGTGCAACAACCGTTCAAATGTAAGGTAGGCATTGTCATAATATACTAATGCTGACAGATCATTCTGTTGAATTTCTCCCTGTTCAAGGCAAAAATTAATTGCCTGTGATGGAAATCCTCGATCATTTTTAATACGGCTGAATCGTTCCTCTTCGGAGGCAGCTATAATGCGGCCATCTTTGATCAAACATGCTGCAGAGTTGTGGTAAAAAGCGGATATCCCCAGAACATAGATAGATTCTTCCTTTTTCCGAATCTCGGATATTTTCTTCAAACCGTTTTCTTTTTTTCTTATCAAGTTTTTTGACTTAATCTTATCTACAATCAAACGGGCAATATTATCATGGCCAACTGGTGAATAATGACCATCTTTAAGAAATAATTGAATATCGGTCTGATCTTTAACTAACTCAGATAAAGCTGTTGTAATATCGATAGAATGTGCATCATCGTTGGAATCAGCAATTTTGTCGAAAAATGACTGATGCGTTGCTGAGGCCAAACCATGGATATAGATACGCATTGGAATCGGAATGATTAAAACCGGAATGGGAGATGCTGCTTTAATAAATCGTTTTACAATTAAATCAAGCAATTTAAACCCGGTACTCGTTTCGTCATCATAGTCCGGATAAGGTTGATATTTCATGCTCTTTTTCAACGTGTTTTTTATTGAAGATTTCAATCCTGAAAACGGTGACAGAATATTTTTTATTTGAGGAAACTTATTATAGATGTCGACTAAATTTGAATGGTTCTTGACGTCATTTAATCCCTCTTCCAGATTACCGGAAATGTCTTGATCCGTGTAAGGCCGGATTTTGGGAACAGGTATATGATTTAATACCAGCTCTTCGTTTTCAATCGTAAAGTACGGCTTAGGGACAAGGATTGTTTTACCCGATGACCGTTCAATTGATTCTCTGTGACTGATTTTGTTTCGTTCAATATTGTGTATTGTCACACCAAGAACAATCAGATCGGCTTCCACATTTTGAGCAACTCTTTCCATAAGAAGCAATTGCTGGTCTGTACCTGAACCCGATAAACCGTAATTATATACTTCACAATCCAGCATGCCCCCAATAATATCGGAATATCTGTCGCTGTTGCAGACACCATCTCCTCCGGTATTTGAATCCCCAAAAAATAGAATCCTTGGTCGTTTCCCTTTTATATTCTCAAATTCAACATCAGACCTGAAACCCAATGAATTTGTAGTGACAAAATAGCCCCCATAATCATTCGGGATTCTAGCATTCAGATTAGGGACATATCTCTGTCCGATCTCAGCATCGTATACAAGGGACATTCGATGTGTCCGCTGGACAAACATATTCAAGGAAGTAATCATTTTAATACATTACATATATTGAATCTGAAACATTTTCATTGAGTTCTATATCACTATCTTGACCTTCAAAACCGACTTGTAAAAGTTTAACCAAAACTTCATAAAAGTTTCTAGCCACAGATTTTGAATTCCAGTGCTTAGTAATGTGATCAGCATATGTTCGTGGTGAAGGATTCGACGTATCGAGTTCCTTGGAGATCGTAAAGATCATTTCGGGTGTAATTTTTGAATCAGAATCTACCCAATTTGAAGATTTATTTTTCATAACGCGGAACGCATCAAATTCACTGTCAGAATTAAACATTGAAGCCAGAGGTAAAAAATCGTTATCAAAAATACCTTTGATTTTCTCAGAAGTTTCATTATTAACAACTGTCTCCTTTATGTCCTCAGTTTTTTCAACGTGACCTTTTTCTTCCGGCCATTCTGCTTGTTCCTCCTTGTACAAGAGATAGCGCCCTAAAACCAGTGCGTCCATTTCTGTCCGCATAAAACAGCGGTAGGCGTCATATGGAGTACACACAATGGGTTCTCCCCGAACATTAAACGATGTATTTACAATCACCCCATAGCCGGTTAACTTCTCAAACGCTGCTATCAATTCATAATAATCTGGATGATCTTCTTTTGTAACAGTTTGAATACGCGCTGAGTAATCAACATGTGTTATCGCAGGAATATCGCTGCGTGTCATTTTTACAATTGGTAATAAGTCATCACTCTTTTCAGGACTAAATGATTCCCGCCGATCTTTCTTTACCGGGGCCACTAACAGCATATAAGGACTTTCTCTATCCAACTCAAAATAGTCGGAAACTCGCTCTTTTAGCACGGTTGGCGCAAAGGGTCTGAATGATTCCCGATACTTGATTTTCAAATTAAGTTTTACCTGCATGTCTCTATTTCTCGCGTCAGCTAAAATAGAACGAGCTCCTAATGATCGAGGTCCAAACTCCATTCTGCCGGAAAAATGTCCCAAGACCTTACCTTCAGCTAGTATTTTTGCTAATTTTTCAGGTCGTTCGTCTGAAATTAACTCATGGTATTGATAGTCATAGGTATTAAGAAATGCTTGAATTTCATCATCCGAGAATTCTGGACCAAGGTATGAACCTCCCTGCATCGAACGATTCTTTGCTGATGATAATACTCTGGGCCTATTGAAATATGTGTGATATACATCCAGTGCTGCGCCTAGAGCGCACCCAGAATCTCCTGCAGCAGGTTGAATCCAAATTTCTTTAAATGGGCCTTCACGTAGCAAACGACCATTAGCGACACAATTGAGAGCAACCCCGCCCGCAAGACATAACTGATTTTCCCCAGTAAGCTTATGTACATAATTAGCCATCTGTAGAATCACATCTTCTGTAACAACCTGAATAGAACAAGCTATATCCATTTCTCGATGGGTTATCTTTGATTCTGGTTCCCTCGCCGGGCCCCCAAACAATTCCGCAAATTTAACATTGGTCATACTGGGTTCATACAAAAAGGCAAAATACTCCATGTTTAATTCGAGAGATCCATCCTCCTTTAAATCGATCAGATGTTTATAAATTAAGTCGACATATTTCGGTTCACCGTATGGAGCCAGCCCCATCATTTTGTATTCCCCGCTGTTTACTTTGAAACCGGTAAATTGAGTAAATGCTGAATATAGAAGACCAAGAGAATGTGGGAAATGCATCTCTTTAACAAGTTCAATATTATTGTCCCTGCCAATTGCTATCGAAGCAGTTGCCCATTCTCCAACACCGTCTATCGTCAATATGGCAGCCTTCCTGAATGGAGAAGGGAAAAATGCGCTTGCAGCATGTGAACGATGATGATTTTCATGTAATATCAATCCCTCATACTTCAATCTTTTGCGAATTAATTGGGGGACATGCAACTTGTAGGAAATCCAGGATGGCATGCTCTCCATCCAATTTTTTTCGCCCTTAACCCCGACCGCTATTTGACTTTGTAACAAGCGTTCAAATGTCAGATAAGCATTATCATAATAAACTAAAGCAGATAGATCATTTTGCTGAATTCCTCCCTGCTCAAGACAGAAATTTATCGCCTGAAACGGAAAACTCCGATCATTCTTAATTCGACTGAAACGTTCTTCATCCGAAGCAGCGACGATTTGACCATCCTTAACCAGACAGGCTGAAGAGTTGTGGTAAAACGCTGAAAAGCCAAGAATATAGATACTTTTTGATATTTTGCGCAGAAACTCAACTTTATCAATGGCAATTTTGTCTGGTAATAATTGAAGCGTACGTATGTTATCTACAAGAATCTTTGCAATCTGTCGATGCCCAAAAGATGAATAATGAGAATCATACCGAAAAAAAATATGTTCAGGATCTTGCTTATAGCAATCAATTAATGGCGATGTTAAATCAATGACTTTGACATCTTGATGATTCACCTCAAAATTCTCAAAAAGTGTTTGGTAAACCGGTTTTGATTTCTCAGCTAAAAAGGGGGATGTCGGAATTGGAACTATCAAAATTTTACTGGTAGATGCCTTGGTAATGAACCGTTCGATTATTGATTTCATTAGTAGCCAACCCAAGCTATCATCTCGCTTATAGTCTTCGTGTGGTTGGAATTCAATCAAATTGGTTAATTTTGACTGCAACCCTAAATTTAGTTTTGAAGTAACCTGACCAATGGTCTTTTTCAATATTGCTGATTTTTTATAAAGGTTTATTAAACTCGGTGACAAAGCTTCATTACTTTTTGAAAATGGAGCTTCGTATGCATCAGAATCGACTTCATCTACATAAGGGCGTATTTTGGAGACTGGGACATTATGCAAAACCAGCTGTTCGTTTTCCAGTGTAAAATAGGGTTTGGGTACCAAAACATATCGTCCAGTTGACCGTTCAATTGATTCTCTATATGCAATTTTAATTCGTTCGATGTTATGAACAGTAATTGCCAGGATAATTAATTCAGGATTCAATTGTTGAGCAAACTTTTCATACATTAATAACTGTTGGTCAGTTCCTGACCCCGACAACCCAAAATTATATACTTCTGCACCGAGTTCTTTCCCAATCAAGTCGGAGAACCGTTCATGGTTGCTGCAACCATCCCCGGCAACATTTGAGTCTCCAAATAATAATACTTTTGGAAGTCCACGATCTCCTTTTCTATTAAATTCAAAATCTGACCGGAATCCCAAAGAGTTTGTCCGAATTATATACCCACCATTTTCATTTGGAATTCTAGCTGTTAGGTTGGGTACAAATAAATGACCAATATCCTTATCATATTGTATTGTCATTCGATGAGTTGATTGAAGAAGTAGAAACTGACTATTTGATTCTGATTTCATGACTGGATATTAATTCAGGCTAAATTTAATATTGTTCTTGTAACTCGGTCAACGGCTTTACCATCGACAACGCCGCAGATATTTTTTACTAATTCCCCACGCTTCTTTCGTAATAATTCTGGTTCAGAAACCAATTCCAACAATAAATTAGCTAATGATCCCATATTTGTAGCCAACGGTGTTGCACCGGAACTCATAATCGGTTCATAGTGATGTGAAAAGTGTACGTCATGGTAAAACCTGTCTTCTGAAGAATCCTTAGCAGTATGGAAACCGATACAAATAACCGGCGTATCAACTACGGCACTATCCAGTGCAATTGTAGATGCGACTGATATTGTTGCTTCCGCATACTTTAGAGTATTTCCAAGTAACGCAATGTCATCATTAGACGGAACCGCCCAATATGGGACATCATCATCATGTCTCCATGGGTAGCTGAATACGACAGAATCATGAGATTTCTTCAATGTATCCCAGCGGTGATATTTATCCATTGGATGTAGACGAATCACCCACGGATGTTGATTCAACTCATCATTATCAGACATGTATGAGATTATTTGTTCCACTAATTCAGGTTCATTCGGTGTAATGTTAAAATGATTCGCACAATAAACAAAATACGGTTTTTCTCCATCAAGATTAAGCATCTCGGTCGTTTTGGCCTGCGACCATGAAAACTTTTCTAACAAATGAAAATCAAACTGCGGTGTCCCAGTAATCGTAATCTGTGTTCTAGTAATATTATAGAAATGAATCAGATCATTTTCCATTTGCTTCTGCCAAACCATATAATGATTAAAATGACTTAGGGGAAAAAATCCTCTACTCGTAATATTATCAAATGATGATACGAAAGAAACTGTTTTTACTCCTAATTTATGCATTGCACGAAAAAGTGGCCATTCCCCGGAGACAACACAATTCGTCGAAATTCCTAATACAGGGTTCGCCTTTTTCAAAAAGGCATATGTGGATTCCGGAATTATTCGACAAAACTGTTTATACTCAGCATGTTTAAAGAATAGATAAAATGGTTTTATTGCAGCTAGTCTAACAAAGCAGGTAAATAACGTATTTTTTATTAATAAACCCAAATCTTTTTTCTTTTTTTGGGGCGGATTAAACCAATCCTTAAAAATTCTATCGGACTTTGTAGGATGTCTTAATTCATGCGCTCCAGCCACAAGCATTTTCAGTAATAGGTGAAAACGATCAGGTATGATCGGCTGAAGAATAAAGATATCTTCATCCGATATACCTTCATTTTTTAGATTTTCCTTTCCGGTTTCGGGAAGAGCAATAATAACCCGATATTCTTGAGACAAGTTTTCAATGATTCCTGACCGAATAAAGTTTCGAAAACTCCATACAAGCGGGATTGATACGATAAGAGTTGGTTTCATGCTTGATTAAATGCTATTTTAATATCACAAAACTGTTTCTGCGTAGAGGTTTCCCATAAACTCGGATTTTGCAGTTGTTTTATAAATATTTGAGCACAATTCCCGACACCAAAATGTAAGGATGGTCTTCCGATTTGAGGCAATTTTCTTAAAGCATTCGATATTGAAAATTCATCTTCAAGGACGTTTACGATAGAATCACATTTAAATCTGTTTAATTGTCTGGTTCCTATGTTAATTGCAGGAACTCCGTAAACCGGTGCTTCTCGAACTCCAGTACTAGAATTTCCGATTATTCCCGTTGCATTTTTCAATAATGTCAAAAAATATTCAAATCTCATTGAAGGAATCAAACGAAAGTGAGAATTCTCTTTAAGTTTAGAAATGCTTTCTAAAATCACATCGGATCCTGCGTCGTTGTTAGGATATATGACCACGTAATTTTCTCTAGAGGATTCTAATGCTTTCAGCACTGTATTAACGTTTTCGCGAATTTTTCTTATTTCCGTAGTTACAGGATGGTAAATGAATATGAAATAATGAGAGAATTCAATTTCATATTTTTTCTTCACTTCTATTAATTCCGGCAATCTTTCAGAAAGCATTACATCAATCTCCGGAGAACCTGATACAACAACAGATTTAGGATTTTCACCCATTTGAATGATTCGTTGACTAGATTCATCATTCGCCACAAAATGAATGTGTGAAAGTTTTGTTACTGAGTGGCGAATTAACTCATCAATTGTACCAGAGACTTCACCACCTTCAACATGCGCAACAAGTACATTATTTAATGCACCCACTATTGCTCCTGCAAAGGCTTCGATCCTATCTCCATGGATAACGATGAGATCAGGTTTAAATTCTCGAATGAAATGCCCAAAACCTTGAATTGTGTTGGCTAAAACTAAATCCATTTGAGAATTAATAGATCCATCTTGGTTTATATATAAATGAATATTTTTAAAGCCCGCTTTTTGAATTTCAATATAGGTCGATCCATAGCGAGATAATGTATGCATTCCAGTAACAAATATTTGATAATTGAATTCAGGGGATTCATCGACTATCCCGATCAACGGCTTTAACTTGCCAAAATCCGCTCTGGTACCTGTTAAAAAGAGAATATTTTTCATAGGTTATTCAAAATCAGACCAACTAAGTTGAACCCCTTTGGGAATATTTTTTTGTGCAGTTTTATTAATAACATTTTCAAAGTCAACTGCTTTTATCTCTCCTGTACCAGGCCGTTTAACCCAAATATTCTCGGGAGTTAATTTTTCACCAATTTTGAGGTCATTTATGGTAACAACACATGCGTAAGCAAAATTAATTGTTTGCTGCTCATCAGGCAATATATCTTTGGTACCATCCAACGCTTGAAAAATAGCTGAAGTACCTTGAATTAAATCGTATAACTCAGCTGTATCTATTGAAATTGGGACATCTGGTCCTGGCCAGTTTTTATCGGAAGTAAAATGTTTTTCAAGAATTCTTGCACCTAAAGAAACGGCACCAAAACAAGTATAATTACCAATAGAATGGTCACTTAAACCAAGTATAGCATCAGGAAAACTCTCGGCCAATAATGGCAGGGCACCTAACCTTACTTTGTTATATGGAGTTGGGTACATTGAAGTACATTGCAATAATGCAAACGAGACATTTGCTTTTCGCAAAATTTCAGCTGCTGGTTTTATCGATTCAATATTATTCATACCAGTGCTTAAAATCACAGGTTTTTTATATGACGCGATGTGCTTTATCAAAGGATAATTATTGCATTCACCAGACCCAATTTTGTAAGCACACACATTCATACTTTCTAATCGCACCGCTGCTGCTCTTGAAAAAGGAGTTGAAAGATAAATCATTCCCTTTGATTCCACGTAATGTTTCAGCTTTATATCTTCTTCTTCAGAGAATGCACATCGCACCATAATGTCCCAAATCGATTCATCAGTATTTCCTGGAACAACATCATTTGGGATCATTTCATCCTCAACAACATGACATTGAAACTTTACGCACTCACAACCAACAGAATAAGCATCATCAATCATCTGAATAGCTTTGCTAAAGATTCCTTCGTGGTTGATACCAATTTCTGCAATAACAAGGGGTGGATAATCAGCGCCAATTTTTCGATCCTCTAATTCAATAATGATCATAGTTCCTCAAGTTTTTATTGTTTGCAAATTAAAGTTTCTGCTATCAAAAAATCGTCTATTGTATCAATATCCAGTGAAGATTTTCGATCCATGATAAACGCTTTAGGAGAATTTCCCAATATTGAATCTTCATCCAAAATTACCTTTCGCCATGAAACGTAAATAGCTCCATTTTCTCTATATATCTTCGGCAATTTCTGTCGCGGTGTTCCCTGAGGGAAATCGTTTATAAATTTAACAAGTTTGTCACCGTGTAACCTATACATTTTATAGGGGGAATATTCTGATTCCGTCACTCCGATTACCGAGGAATCGTTCTTACTAAGCATATCTATGGCTCTATCAATTTGACTCGATGTTCGTAATGGTGAAGTGGGTTGCAAAATCATTATTTTATCAGGCAACGTACATAAAGGACGTTGCTGAATAACATGCTGTATTACTTTTATTGTAAGGGCTGAATCATCTGCAAGATATTCTGGGCGCCATATAACATCAACATCATATTTTTGAACAATTTCTCCTATTTCCCGATCGTCAGTAGAAACAATGACATCTGTAATTTTTTTTGAATCCAAAGCGGCTTTTATAGAATAAAATATGAGTGGTTTACCCCCTAACAATTTTATATTTTTATGAGGAATAGATTTTGATCCTCCCCGTGCTGGTATAATAGCTAATGTTCGTTCTTTATCTCTCATTTCGTTAAATCTGTTCGCAACGCTCAAATTGAAAGATTAAGACACATTATGATTTAAGTTGATATTAACAGCATTTTAAATCTGGGTGGCATCTAGTATAGAGGGATTGATATAATGACAGTTGGTTTTATAGTTTCGCCATTAATCCCATTGTTATCCATTGCCAGATATAAAAACTGTTGTCAATGTTTTCACTACAGTAACATTTCCATTCTTTCCATACAGCATCTGCATTCAACCATGATGTATCATACGCACCGAGAGCATCTTCTATTTTTTCTGAAGACCATTTTTTCAACGGTCCTTTCAGCCATTCACGCTGAGGGGTCTGCAGTGGCCGTTTAGGTGCTTCATTGATTTGATCTGGAATTAGTGGTCTGATCACATCCCGTAGCAGCCATTTACATTTGTCCTCTTTGATTTTCCAACAGCTTCTTTGCTTAAAACCATGTTCAAACAAGCGGTGGTCCAGAAAAGGTTCCCTGAGTTCAATTGATGATCTCATGGAAACACGATCATTAAATCTTAATGCTCGTGGAATTTTTGTGTAACGGGTATCTCTATATTGAAGGTTC
This sequence comes from Verrucomicrobiota bacterium, assembly GCA_021772675.1. Lineage (GTDB taxonomy): Bacteria > Verrucomicrobiota > Lentisphaeria > JABSQK01 > JAJFLO01 > JAJFLO01. Next base: position 44,226 of record JAJFLO010000081.1, read on the forward strand.
CGTAACGGTTCAATAAATGGTTGAGAAAATTTGACAACTCTTGAACATTTTCGAAACTCTGGATGTAAGCAGTTTGGGCGAACCGGACTTTTCTTTATTCCCTGAATAGTTGGTGATGATGATTGCTTCGGCAAATTTGTCTGAACACTATCATTAGCTGTTAAGACCTTTTTATAATAGTCATAACCAGCAAGTTGTTCGTCAATTCCCTGACCGTCTAAAAGAACAGTAATTCCATTAGAACGAGCAGTTTCAAATAACTTTGCATAAGCTAAAGTGGGTAATCCACCGAAAGGCTCATCCTGATGTCTTTGTACAGATTCAGCAAGTTTCGGGACTTCTTCTGAAGATAACCGACTTTCAATCAGTGGATGACAGGTTTTTTCAACCATGCGGGAAACCCAGGGCAGCTCGTCATATCGGTCATCACCGGTGGTAAACGTAAATGCGGTGACATCGTTATCATCTCCATGAACATCTTGTATCAATGCTAGCAATGAAGAGGAATCTAGGCCTCCGCTCAGGTTAATGCCAATGGGTACATCGGATCGAAATCGCAGCCTGATTGTATCCTTTAGTAATTCAAGGTATTCTTTTTTTACAATTTCAAACGGCCGATCATCGATTTCTTTTCCCGCATCTCTACCAAGGTCGTACCAGCAGCGGATTTCAATTCCATCCTTACTCCAGTTTAGTACGTGTCCACCCCGCAGCTGCTTAACTCCTTCCCAGAATGTATGCTCACTATAATCATATAAACCATCAGTGAGATAAGTTGCCCATGTTTCTTCATCGGGTTTGCGGATAATACCAGCTTTATGCAATGATTTAATTTCGCTGGCTAAAATCAACGAACCATCGGAATGCTTAGCATAATATAGTGGTTTTACTCCAAATCTGTCCCTTGCTGCGAAAAGAGTTTGATTTCGCTCATCCCATATGGCGAACGCGAACATACCGATCATTTGATCTAAACTGTCTTCACCCCATGCCAACCATGCTGCCAATAAAACCTCAGTATCCGTGTGCGTCCTGAAGTCAAAATGATCGGAAAGCTGGTCGCGTAATTCAAGATAATTATAAATTTCACCATTAAACACGATCCAATATCTTCCCGATGGGTCAGTCATCGGTTGATTCCCGATATCTGATAGATCAATAATCTTCAGTCTCCGATGACCCAATACACATTTATTTGACCGAAAACTTTTTGTCCCTTCTGCATCTGGACCACGATGTTGAAGCATATCTAATGGTTTCTTAACACGCTCCGGATCAATATCGTCTCCAACGATGGCGATTATTCCACACATAGTATTTCAACTTGAAAAGAAGTATGAACGAAAAAATATTCGACCCAAACCATAATTTACTTGTCCAACCTTTCTGTGATCAGTCTTTCGGCTCGTTCCCAGTCTTGCTTTGTATCGAGGTTAACTGAGTATGCAGGATCCATTTCATATCCAACAACTTTTTTACCATACAAACTGTTTTGTTCCATAATAACATCGCGTCGCGTAACGTAAACTGAACCTTCGCGGTGGTAAGCCGAGGGTAATTCCTGGCGCCTTGCTATTGGGTCAGATTCATTTGTACTTAGCTTTAGAAAGCCATTTTTTTCTTCGAAGTAAACCCAATGTGGATTGTATTCATGAGGGACAGGTAAAGTTGTAAAAACACCCTCCGCGTCCTTGCTATAAAATAAATCGATACACTCGTCAATTATAAATGTTGTTCGTAACGGATTGGTTGGCTGGAGAAGACAAATCGCGTCATAAAATTCACTTCTTGCCTCAAGAAATTTTATTGCGTGCTGTAATACAGGCAGAGTCGGCGTATGGTCCTGAGCCAATTCTGTTGGTCTTAAAAACGGCACCGACAACCCTAATTTTTCACCGAGGGCAGCGATTTCATCATTGTCTGTGCTTAAAATCGTTTTGCTTAACCTGGTACTTGCTAAGGCAACTTCCGAAGTATATTGCAGTAATGGTTTGCCCAACAGAGATTTGATGTTTTTTCGGGGAATTCCTTTCGAACCACCTCGGGCTGGTATGATACCTAATACTTTAGAGTTGCTCATCAACGTCTTGGATTATGAAAACATAATAATTCCAAGTTACAGAAAACCAGGAATGATTACATTACTCAGGAAAAATTAGCTTAAAAATGGTGAAAACAGATTCTGATTAAGTCTATATTACATAAGAAATTCGGTTATGTCTCTTTGTTATTGATCAGTACATTAATCTTTTTTCTATCGCCAGGTTTTGATCAGATAACAGTTCTGCTATTTTTTTTCCCGCTCCACCATCACCATACAATGTATCTTTATGATACTTACCTTTATCGATTTGAATTTTGATAGCATCCAAAATTTGTTTTCGATCATAGGTGACGTTGAGAATGTTATCTCCATGATCACGTCCATTTTGTCGCGAACCGATATTCACAACCGGTACTCCTAAATATGAACTTTCACGAATCCCCACACTCGAATTTCCAATTAAACATTTACTGTTTTTTATGAGTCTGAGAAAATCAAACGGCGCCATGTTTTTAAAAAAATGAATGTTCTTTGGCCTTTCTAATTCTCGAAATGTACGAATAGCATTAGACGTACCATCCGAACCTGCGTCTACATTCGGCCAAAACCATAAGGTTGGAATATCCATTTCTTTAACCGAATGTAATGTCTCTTCTACATGACGCCGTGCAGATTCATATTCGGTGGTAACCGGATGCTGCATCACTACTAAGTAACCATTGGATAAATCTATAGATTGACCAACTCCTCCATATTTTTCGAATGGATCGAAGTCTAGTGCAGGATTTTTCATTATTTCCGCTGCAAGATCGATGGACGGACATCCGCTAACAAATACGGTTTGGGGATCTTCTCCCATTTTAATCACTCGTTCAGCAGCTTTTTCTGTAGAAACCAAATGCAAGTCCGAAAGCTTGGTGACTGCATGACGTACTTTTTCGTCAATGGACCCTGTCACCTCCCCACCTTGAACATGAGCGACTGGAATATTCATATACGCTGCGGCTATAGCCGTAGCCAGGGTTTCGTATCGGTCTGCAACGGTGACGACAACATCAGGATTTAGATTGTCAAAGACGGTAGCAAGTTCGAGTAAGCCAAGTCCGGTTGTCTTTGCCATTGACGCGGGATTCTCCCCTTCGAGAACCATATAAACTTTTTCGGTGATCTCGAAGCCATCGTCTTTGATGTATTTGACGGCGCTTCCATAGCGATCCAGAAGCGCGGAGGCAGCAACAACAAGCTGAAGCTTGAGTTTGGGATGATCTTTTATGGCTTGCAGCGCCGTCTTGATCCGGCTGTAGCTTGGTCGCGCCGTAACGACAACGCAAACTTTTCGAATCGAAGAACCTTGGCTCTTAGTTTTTCGTTCCTGGTTCAATTTCATGAGAACGTTTTAGCTAAATATGTTGCAGATTTAAGAAAATAGGTTAAGCCTGATTAATTCATGTGGTTTCTACTCTGAGCAGTTATCTGACTTCATCTAAACGAGTTATGAAGAACCTGAAATCTTGAAATAGTCCACTATTCCTTCAATTATAGAACCTCCATAACTCATTGATCTAAATCAAGCTAATTGCTCTCGTAACGAAATCGTATGAATTATTCAGGTAAGAGACTAATAAATTTAGATCAGTTTTTCATTCGGACTAAAATAAACAACTCTACTGTAAATGCTCATAAGTAAGTAATTCATCCGTTTTAAGCGGTTTCAACAATTGTTGACCTACTACCTCACTTAGTTTTTCTGCAGTGATACCTGTTCCTGGTTTTTTAACCGTTAGATGAGATGTTTCTAGTATCGTTCCAGCTGGTAAATTCGTTCTTGCAACAACGCTTTTCATAAACGTCTGTCGAACTGACTCCAGTTTTTTGGCAACCTCATCTTTATCAACAGGATTCTGTAATGCGTCATCGATGAAACGTACTCCTTCAACCAAAGACTTAAGTTTGTCCGATGTCAATGAAGACGTGACGTCTGGACCAAATGCTTGCCGACTCAAGGTCACATGTACTTCCAGCATTTCTGCACCCAAGGTAACTGCGGCCAAGCCAGCATATATATTCCCGGAATGGTCAGAAAGTCCCACACCACATTGATAACGCTTTTGAAATTCGGAAATTATATTTAAACCAATATACTCCGAAGGCGTCGGATACATTGAGGTACATTGCATTAATGTAAGTGATGCATTTGTTTTTGCTTTTATGCACTTAATTGTATCATCAATTTCATTAAATGTACTCATTCCAGAAGACAATATTATAGGTAGATTGGTCTCGATAATTGTTTGGAACAATGGATCATTCAGAACCTCCCCTGAAGCGATCTTCCAAGCATCAACACCGATTCGGATTAATAGATTGGCTGCCTCCACCGAAAATGGTGAGCTAACGAACATCAGCCCACGATTTTGAGCATGTTCCTTCAACCCTAACCACTGATCTTCAGTAAACTCCATACGCTGCCAATACTCGTAACGCGTTGTGTCCTGATAGCTAAATTTCACCCTCCAAGGTTCATGTTGAGTGGATTCTGCACTGGCAATATGGGTCTGAAACTTTACCGCATCTGCACCCGCATCTGCAATGATGTCAATGAATGCGTGTGCGGCTCCCAAACTACCATCGTGGGCCTGGCCAACTTCCCCGATTATTATACACTTTTTCTTTTTCCTACTATCGCACACTGCTTAACCATCGACCTTAGTAAGATCTAATAATTGGATTTCAGATGGCAGGTTATCCAAATACGCCTGAAAAGAAGGATGCGGTTTGGTTTTAACAACCCCATCTGGACGGTACCCGTCCTGTACTGGGTCTTCAATCAATAGTTGTGAAAGATGTGGAATGCAATTTATTACATAGTCCTTGTTCTGGCCCACAAGTTTCATTTTATCCAGATCGGGATCCCAAATTTTTATTCCGTACCCTTTTCCAAGTAAACGCTCCACAAGTTCCACAGCTGGACTCTCCCTAAGGTCATCCGTGCCAACTTTGAACGTCAGTCCGAGAATTAATAGATGTTTACAATTCATATCCATAATCTGTTCGAGCATATAGTTAGTATGTACTTGATTACTCTGCAACACTGCATTTAAAATTGGGATTATAAGGTGTTTTTCTCGGCAGCTAGCCGTTAATGCTTTTAGATCCTTGGGAAGGCACGATCCACCAAAACTCATTCCGGGGCGCAAATACGCTTCAGAAATATTAAGTTTCTTATCCATTAAAAACATTTCTACCAACTTAGGAATATCACCTTTCATTTCTTTAGCGACACGGCCAATTTCGTTGGCAAATCCCACTTTTAAAGCGTGATAACTATTACATGCATATTTTAATAAACTTGCCGTCCTGATATCAACATGAAATCGAGGAGCCTTAATGTTTTTGTATAGGGAAAAAATCGCATCAGCGACTGCCACTGATTCGCAACCAAGAACAACCATAGGCGGATCAAAAAAATCTTCCAACGCAGTACCTTCGCGCAGAAATTCGGGGTGAATAACGATCTCAAAACACTGACTCTTTCCATTTACATCTGAATCACTCAGTACAGCAGCCAGTGTTTGTTCGAATTCATCCGGGAATAACGTACTACGGACTACAATGGGGTGTTTCTTGTCATTTTTTTCCACAACTTTTTTAGTGGCGATTATTTCGTCTATGACATGTTTCACAGCACCGCCTTCAACTTTTCCTGAACGTTTGTCACTGGGTGTTCCGACGCAAATAAAAGACATATTAGCACCATCCAAAGCGACTTTGGGATCTAAAGTCGCAGTGAATTTGCCATCTGCTTTAATCGCGTCCATTGTTTGTTGAAGGTCCTTTTCGACAATATGACATATCCCCTGATTCAATAAATCAATTTTCGATGCAGCAACATCAACACCAACGACATCGTGTCCTAGTTTAGCCATTCCTAGTGCCGTTACAGTACCGACATATCCAAGTCCAAATATCGCAATTTTCATATTATTCTAACCTTATTACAATTAGTTATAGAGGAAAAGACAATTCTCACTAACCTACCTTTTCCATAATTTTTTGGAATACTGGCAATTGGGAGTCTAACGTAAAATTCTTTTCGTAACATGACCGGGCATTCATTCCGATTTTTTTTCGTGAATTTCTGTCTACAATTAATTCTACTATTAAATTGGTCATATCATTTATTGAATCTGCCAGAGCGGCAGTTTCCATATGTTGAGCAAAAGGAAAACCTTTCATTGTTTCTGTTATTGCCACGAGTACCTGACTATAGGCAAACAATAATGGAACCCGAGTTCGGTTTCCCGTATTATGTTCATATGGAATTATAGATAAATCAAACGGTCGAAATAATTGTTCCAGGTCTTTGACGAAACCCGGTGTGATCGCATTCGCTTTCTTGATCTTATTTAACAGATTTTCATCAGCACCAGCTAAATCACCAACAACCCAAAATTCAAAATTAATTCCTTTATCTGATAACATTTGCGAGATGGCCGGATGTACTATATCCAAATAGCGATTTAAGCCAATTCTATTCGCTGTTGTCTTCATACCACCGAGATGGATTATACGTACTAATTGTGAATCATCTTCATCATTAATGTTGGGAATTGCATCGTATAATGTTGGAATAAAATAAACAGATTGGGAACCCAGTTTCCTTATACTTTCAGCCTCTGTTGCTGATCCGGAAATGACAACGGGTGCTTTTTGGGCAACGCAACATTCAGCTTTCTTTTTTATTAAGTCGTCTATTTTGCGTCTTAATGATTTTCGGTTATTTTCATTCTGAGACCGAATTTGATCTAGTTTATAGAGCCAGTCATGGTGTGAATACACCCATAATTTCTTTCGGGGATTTATTAATGTCATCATTCCACCGGGAGTCCAATGATTGGCCCAGATTAAGTCAGGGTCTACATTATTGATTTTTTCATTCAGTTGCAATCTCAAATCACGACAGCCTTGAAATACAAACCCAACTGGATTTAATATACCCTGGAGTACCCAAATAAACCGTTTTCTCTTTATAATTTTCCAGTCAAAATCTAAATCCGTCCATCCTCGGCATATTGACCTGATTTCTTTTTGATTTACCGAATCAGTGTCCTCTTCAAATTTAAGAATTTCTCTTCGGGCATCATCATTCATGAATCTCAAGACATAAATATCTGCGTTGAGTTTATCCAACGCACGTATATACATCTCAAACCGTGCCGACCCTCCTCCCCTGAAATTGGAAGATATAGTCGTTCGATCAAGTAAAAATAATACCTTCATTAAGTATTATGTTTTGTAAATAAGGTTAAACAAATAGACTTTCTGTATCAAATTCAGGAGGATGTGGTAAATTATAAACCTGCAACCAAACATAAAAAACGAACAAGGACCATACCTGAAATGGATTGCTGGATATTGCATCGTTATCACATATTAATTTCTTGACAAATTTAGGTGATATAAAATCTGATAATTTTTCTGGAAGTTGCTTGATCAATCTAACCATTTCAGGACGTGTAACCCATCGAGTAACCGGTGGACTGAATCCAAATTTCCGACGATTTAGTAATGTGTCGGGTAAACGTTTTCCAAAGGTTTTCTTAAGATATTGTTTTGATTGATTATCTGCGGTGTGTTTATGCTGCCCATTCAACCGAGCGGCAAATTGGAATAACCTATAATCAGTAAAGGGCACCCGTGTCTCAAGTGAGACTGCCATTGACATCTTATCAGTTAAGGCTAAAATTTGGTCGGGAAGGTAAGTGTGGTGATCGATAAACTGCCTCTGTCCAACCAGATCTTTTCCCGGATAAGATGCCCACAATCGTTTAACCAAATTTTCCGTTTGTCCTACCGAAGGAAATCCCATTTCAGATAATGATTGTGTATCAAAAATTTGGATTAAGGGTAAATATTGTGACCATAACAATGACGGGTCAGCAGCACGTCTTAATTCATTATACCATTCTTTTTTTACCATTCCGAAAAAAGGAGCAACCGCACCCGCTAACGCTGGTGTTTTATTAAACGTGCGCCTGATAAGACCGGGTTGAAAAGCCATGTAGCGGGAATAGCCGCCAAATAATTCGTCACCACCTAATCCTGAAAGACATACCTTCACCTGCTCAGCTGCCAATTTACTAATACAATATTGAGGTAGTATTGTTGCATCATAAATGGGCTCGTCCATATGCCAAAGTAAGCGGGGAAGTAACTTCAAAAGGTCCTCAGGACCAATTTGAACCTGGTGATGACGTGTTTGACACTGATCCGCAACCTCTTTAGCATAACCGGTTTCATCGAATTTAGTATCAACGAATCCAACCGTATAAGTATTAATAGGGATCTCTGAAAATTGTTTTGAGGTAACTGTGATGAGACTGGAATCAATGCCGCCGCTTAAAAATGATGCAACTGGCACATCACTTCTCATCCTCAAACGAACAGAATCATCGAATAATTCAATTAGTGAATCGTTAACCTGATCAACATCCTTAAATGGTTCGTGGTCATTTATTTCTTCAAGACTCCACCATTTTCTAATGATGCACTGTTCTGCATCAATTATGGCATAGTGTCCAGGCAGCAATTTACGGACATCCTGAATTGGGCTTGCTTCGTAGGGGATATAACCTAACTGCAAGTAATCAGCAAGTGCATCAAAGTCAAAATTGGATCGAAAATTAGGTTGAATTAGAATTGATTTTATTTCGCTTCCAAAAGAAAATCGATTTTTTTGTTGAGCATAGTATAACGGTTTAATGCCCATTCGATCACGAGCCAAATATAACTTTTTCTTTGATTTGTCCCAGATAGCAAACGCAAACATACCATTTAACATTGGCAACATGTCAATACCATGTTGCTCAAAGAGATGGACGAGAACCTCCGTATCGCTTCCGGTTTTGAAGATGTGGCCCTTCTTTTTTAGTTGGTCTCGAAGTTCAATGTAATTATATATTTCACCATTACATATAACTACCAATGATCCATCTTCATTTGTAATGGGTTGATCTCCCGTACTCAAATCGATTATTGATAATCGTCTCATTCCCATTGCAATGGGTCCATCAACGATATATCCATCAGAATCGGGTCCACGATGCTGAATGATGTCAATCATTGGCTGGAGTTCAGATTGCAACGGCTGTGCTGAGTGATCAAATATTCCGGCTATTCCACACATAATTTGATTAAACTTTTTTGGCTACTAACCTTCTAAAAATGAAAAAACGATTTTATCGTCATTTTTACCGATTTTGGTATTAAAGGATTTAAATAATCAATTCGCAAATACTGCATTATTCTATTCACGATACCAGTATTGTAACGATACGTAATCAAATACCTGCGCATGATAATAAACAGTTTCATTTTCATCAAAATTGGCCACTTATAATTGTCGATTTTCGATTCCATGATACTTGATTGGTTTTTCTCTTTCCATTTTTCCCACGGTGCAATAACATTTTTTCCGGCATTCCTTGTGTCTTTCAATGCTTCAAAATTCGGAACTAAATCCAGAAATTCACACAATTTACCAAACTCTGAATTCGCCGCCTGGATTATATCTTCATATCGAATGATGTATACATTTTTGTTTTGAACAAAAAATTCTTCAAGTTGACGAATTGTCTCCCTCCATCTTTTGGCTAATCTATATGAATCTGAAAGGCTGGTGTATTCCGGAAAATTTTGAATGCAAGAGTATATAGAGTTGAATGGATTACGTATAATCGCGACAAATTTAGCGAATGGATAAAGTTCTAATATCTTATCCATATGGAATATATGGGCAGGCGTTTTTTCAACCCATCTCGCTTCTGGCAACTGAGGTTTTGCTATTTGTTGCAACAAATAATAGCTAACGATATCCTCGAATAATGTTTTAACGTTTATTGAATTTGAGTCTGAAAGAATTTTATTTGTTACTTCGATAGGGAATTCGTTATACGGTCTTTGGTTAAATTCCCTTGTAGCATGTTCAAGAGATTGACTATTAATGAAGCCATCCTTATCAACATTCAGCATTGGCAAAAAAGCACTAAAGAAATGAGTTTCAGGTAAGGAATAGATACGCTCTTGAGTTGCTAGCATACTCTGAAGTAAAGTGGTACCTGATCGCGGAAAACCTACGACGAAGATCGGATTTTGGGAAAGTTTTCTTTCTATATCACCGCATTTTCGCATGTATAGAAAACTACTCTTTCGAAACCTTTTGGGGATTTGGCGATCTGAAAATGATAAATTTTGTGTACGTTAGATGGAGTTAATTTAGTGAAATCTTAGTCAATTTTAGCCAAATTTGCATGGCAAAGGCCAAATTCATGATTTTCACATTTTTAGTAGAAAATTTCGACATCATTTTTAATGAAAATTGGTCAATTAGAATGTCGAATCCAAAAATTACGAACGTAATGGGATAATGTCTCTCTTTATAATTATGCTAATGACCAAGTAATCGATAGATGTTATCATAATCATCGCTGCAAAGAATTTCGGAAATTCCTCGATGAAATCGATAAAAATATTGATATACAACTTATACTTGACAACTATAGAATGCATAAAACTGTGCTTATCCATAAAATTGGTTAGTATAAAAGACCACATTTTCATTTACATTTCGCTCGTGCCCGCAGATCATAATATTATCTTGTTAAGCTACGGTTTACACTAATTACAGGTCAACGAGTTCGAAGCAATAATTCCAGGAGTACCACTAAACTTGAAAAAGAAATAACAGATTATCTAAAGACATACAATAAAAACTCAAAACCCCTATACTTGAAAAACATTGATAAAATATTTAATCATTTTGCAAATTTATTTATAACTCAGGACACTACCTATTTGTCTTATTTTTGTTTTTGATTAAAACATGCATCATTGAAAAAAGAACTAACGACACAAGAAAGACCTTTCTTGAGAAGTGTATTTGGTTTATAGCTTATCGCTTTATACAATTTTTCTGAGCTCCCTAGGCGTCTTTCTGTTTCGAAATCATATCGTTTTTGAGGTGGCTCTATTTTTAAAATTTGCGATTTTGATCCCACTAAAGATTGTATTTCTTTAGCAAGATCTAAAATTGTTATTTCCGTCTCATTAGCAATGTTGAAAATTTCACAACCAGAAATTTTATCAGATAATAATTTAGTTGCTTTAATCGTATCTTCTACTGAAGTGAAATCCCGAGACTGTTTACCGTCTCCATAAACAGTTATCGGATCGTTATTACTTGCTTGTTTAATAAAGCGTGGTATAACCATTCTTGTATCTTGCTTCGGTCCATAGACATTAAAAAATCTGAGAGAAATCGAACTTAATCCTTTTTCCTCAAATACTGCCGATAAGTAGATCTCATTATATCTTTTTGCAATCGCATAACTCGTTCGAGGATCAAGCTGGACATTTTCGGTAGTACTTTTGATTATTGCAGAATGACCGTAAACCCCACTAGTGGATGCATAAATTATCTTCTCAACACCGTGATATAAAGATGCCTCTACAACATTCTTCATTCCAATAACTTCTGTTTCCATTGTTTCCACAGGATTATCCGCCACAACATCTACTCCCAAAACAGCTGCAAAATGATATACAAGATCACAATACTTCATACTTCGCATCACTACCTCTTTATCTCTAATGTCCTCAGCAACTAGATTAATATTACTCAATATGTCTTTGTCTAGTTTGTTGCCACGAGATAAGTTGTCAATAATCACAACTTCATGTCCATCATTAACAAGAGATCTCACAAGGTGGCTGCCAATAAAGCCACAGCCACCGGTAACTAATATTTTTTTCATAAAAATCTCCTTTTTATTAATGTATAAAGCCTTAAAGCTTGACTATTCATTCGAATCTGAAAAATAATTCATAATAAGCGAGTTTAGGCTTTGAATCTATGAATGTGAGAGTGAATTGATTGCCCGAACAAGGCTTTATGCTATCTTCGATGAACCAGAGTTAAGTTCCGATAGCGGAAAACTGTTATGGAAGCCGCTCAGCTCAGCGGTGTCTTTTCCTTTATGGTAAAATCTGTACGTGACGGCAGAGATCAAGATCATTCATTGCCAGCATGCCCTTACCGAAATGTTGATGCAACGAGTTACACAAGTCAGTCATGAATACGAAATTTGTTCGATACTCAATTGTATGTAAAGAAAAGAGAATACAATATATTCAAATAATATTTTTCTTGCTAATCCTCTTATTTCGTCTGCTATATTTGGAGAAAATTCTAACTATGCATGCATCTTGATGTCATCAGTAAATTCTTTTGCGATCAAATTAATAACGACAGTGATTTTTCGGATTATATTTGAACAAAAAAAATGCGTCTCTGGAAAAGAACATATACCTTCCTGAGTTACAAGCATGCTTCAGAGCAACGTAGTACCTGAATGCGGAAATCCAACAACAAAGATCGGATTTTGGAGAAATATTACTAATCGACATCTTTTAATAGATGTTGAGAAATGCTAGAAAACCTGTTCCCCAATTTCTTCTTTAACTGCTTTGCCCACCAATACCCCATGTGTTTCGGAGCTGATTCATTTCCATTTTCCAAAGCATTAATATGCCTTTGTTTTCTGCCGGTAATTTCTAGAAGCCAATGGCTTAACCAACATTTCGAAGTGTCTGTGTCGTTTGATTTGGAGATCATTTCTCTCAATATTATTTCTAATTGATTGTCATTATGTAAATTTGCCTTCATCCATTTTCGGTCAGTATACTGCCTTATACTTGTACCAGAAATACCCACATGAAATGTTAAATGTCCATCTGTTACTTCAATGAATTTTTTTGCATGAAATCTAAGATTGGTATACATACATCCCCCGTAGCCCCTTGCTCCGAAGACGATGTCCCCCAAATTTAAATTCGGGTAAATTTCTCGCTTGAAAACGTAACAATCCCATCCGCTATGCTTTACACCAACATGAGCCCATAGAGAAGGTATATCTTCCACCTCTTTTTTATCGTCGGGGATTTCCCTTCTATTGATAATTATAGAATCGTGACCATCATTAATAAGTTTTAAAACTGAATCATAAAAATACGGCATTAACGATATATCAGACGCACTAAACATGATATAATCTGTTTGGGAGTTATGATAAACAGCGTCAAAAATATCCTTCATAAACGGAAATTTATAAGCATAATCCCCGATATCCAACAATGATCTTTCCAAATTTCCAAGTACTTCAATATGATCGGGGATGATTCCAATATCTTCATCATACTGAACAGAATAATGAGTTATGTTAACAGTTTCCCTTGAAAATTTTTTGGCAACTTTAAATGTTTCAAATGTTATAGGTTGCGCATAAGATAAATCTCTTTCTTCGGGAACTTTTACTGGATTTACTATGTGAGCGATCGTTATCAAAATATCCTAACTATCATTAATAAACTAAAATTTCAGGCTCATTAATCAGAGATGCAATAATCTATTCACTAGTATTAATTTCCTTGCTGCCAATTCAATATGGGGCTCAATAAACCTGGTCTACCATTAACATAGGTATGATCGGTATTTGGTACATCAAATGAAATATTTATTTCCAATCCCGGTATATCTTTAAAGATCCAATACTTCTTAAAAACAGTTGCACATGGTTCGAGATAATAATTTCCTCCATTCAATAGAGATCCTGGTATTTCCGCTTGCAATTTATACCTATGATCTGAATTATTGCGGAATTTGAAAACTTCTTCCTTATCATTGTGGAATGATCTAAAAATCAATAATTTTAATTCTGCTTTTAATTCAAAACCGACAACCAAATTTTTTATTTCTTCTTTTAAGCTAAATTCGATTTCAACTGTTATCGGCTCAAAACTTGAATAAGCATCCCTAATACTTCCACGTTCATCAAGAGTTCGCATGGCATGCAAAATAAACGGGCCACCATTGGAGACATCCGTTTCGAAAAAAATCTCACCCTTTCCAGTTGGTCCATTATTTTCATCTAACGAAAAATATTTTTGAATAATTACATCAGTTTTGCCATCATCAATAATTTGTCCTTTATCCAATAATATTGTTCGGGAGCAAAGTGAAGCCAGTGCAGACATATTATGGGTTACAAAAAGTACAGTTCTACCTGCACTCGCGATATCTCCCATTTTACCAATTGACTTTTGTTGAAATGCTGTATCTCCGACCGCTAACACCTCATCTATAAGTAAAATTTCGGGTTCTAAATATGCAGCTACAGCAAACGCCAGTCTCATAGCCATTCCACTTGAATAACGCTTCACTGGGGTATTGATAAATTTATTTATCTCAGAGAAATCAACAATTTCATCGTATTTTTTTTCAATTTCTTTTTTTGTCATTCCCAAAATGGTGCCATTTAGGAAAATATTTTCTTTACCCGTCAACTCAGGGTGAAATCCCGTACCTACTTCCAGCAGGCTCGCCAAACGGCCGTTAACCTCTACCTTCCCGGACGTAGGTTCAGTAATTCTAGACAGAATTTTGAGCAACGTACTTTTCCCCGCCCCATTTTTACCAATAACTCCCAGGACCTCGCCCTGATCCACTGAAAAAGACATATTTTTAACTGCCCATATAATATCATCAGATTCCACCTCACTTTTGAACGAACTTAATTTCCGCAAGCTCTTAAAATTAGATAATGGAGATTTCACCCAAGAACTCATGGCGCCAAGAAGAGTATCATGACGTTCTTCTTCTAGGCCAATGCGATAACGCTTGGATAAATCCTGTACGGAGATTGCGACGTCCGGCATGATCAATTTCGAATTAGAAGTTTACAATTAATACTTGGGGGAATAAATAACAGAAAAAGAAGTGTTAAAACTAAAAGTAAATATGGAAGTTTTTATTAACCTTAATCAAACTGGTTTATAGCTAATCCAGCTAGTGTTCAAACTGGCTCTCCAAAAGTAGAGAATTGATTCAATTTTGTTTTTTACCTAGATAACACTACTTTTATGTAGTCACATCAATTATGCAACATCAGCAAATACTCGTTCCATACGTCTGAAATAAAAAGCACCAGTAATAGCCATCAAAACTGAACTGATCGTTCCCATAAAAATAAAATCCCATGGCATAGGATTAGTATTAATTAAAGCTGAACGAAAACCTTCGATCACTCCAGCCATCGGGAATAACCCATATACAAGTCGATACTGTTCTGGAATTAATGTCGCCGGCCAAACAACCGGTGCCGCATACATAAGCAATTGTGAGAAAAACTGCGCGGCAAAGCCAACATCCCGATATTGTATTGCTAATGCTGAAAGCCACATACCGACTCCTGATGCTGTTAAAATCATTAAGATCACGAGCAGGGGAAGGAATATGATATTCGAATTTGGCATAATTTTATACCACCCCATCATAACACCAAGAACTGAGCAGGCAAGAGTAAAATCAACAAGCCCAGCAAGAACCGGGGTCATTGGAATGATAAGTCTGGGGAAGTAAATTTTGGACAGAACTCTTGCGTTACCTATCAGACTTTGGGTTGATTTAGTCATGGCAGTTGCAAAGTAGGTCCAGGGAAGCAGTGCTGTGTAAGAGAAAATGGGATAAGGAACACCGTCACTTGACATTTTTGCTAACCCTCCGAACACAACGGTAAAAACAATCATACTAAATACAGGTCGTATAATCGCCCAAGTAAACCCCATAACTGTTTGCTTATAGAGTACTTTAACATCCCTTAAAACTAAAAAATAAAAGAGATCTTTATGGTTCAGCAATTCTTTCCAGTCAATAAGCTGCCAGCCTTCTTGAGCCTCAATTATGGTTTTATTCAATATGTGTAAATTTCAAGTTGGAGTTTAATTAACCATACAATGGAAATACAATATGGATTACTAAGCAGATTTCCTGTTCTTTTCATACCAATCATAGGTTATTTTCAATCCCGATTCCAGGGATGTGAATTCAAATTCAGGAATCATCTTTTTTAAGATATCATTGGCGCCGTCTTTTCTGTATTGGCCATCAAGTTTACCATTAAACTTAATTTTAACATCTTTCCCTGATATTCGTCTACACATTTCTATTGTTTCTTTAATACTGACATTTTCGTCAGGAGCGACAATAATAGGTAGATCATCATTATGTTTTTCTAACAAAATAGGTACGATCTTTGCTAAATCATCGACGAAAAGTTGCTGTCTCAACGGCTTACCTGTTCCCCAAAACGTAATTTCGTCTCCATCTCTTGCTTCCGAAAATTTTCTTATCATTGACGCAACGAAATGTGATGATTCTAAATTAAAATCTTCTCCAGGGCCATAAATATTTGATGGGCAAAAACAGGAATACCTATGCTTATATTGTACTCGATATGCATTGCTTTGGATAAACAGTGCTCTTTTTGAAAATCCGTATGAAATATTCGTTTTAGCGGGAGCACCAGCATGAATATCAATTTCACTGAAAGGATAACTGTCAAGGACATCAGGAAATGCACATGTACTTAATGATGAGAGTACTCGACTAACTCCGTTTAGATGTGCTTCATTCAATACGTAAGTATTAATCAAGATATTATTATAAAAAAAATCTACGGGATGTTGGGCATTCGCCTTTATTCCTCCAACTTTACCAGCTAGATGAACAACTGCTGAAATGTCCTTGTATTCAAGAAACATCTTCTTAACTTCATCCTTATCAATAAGATTGTGATCTTTTGATGATATATATATCCAATCAGGCTTAACAATTTTTAGTCGCTTCCCTAAAAATCCCGATCCGCCAGTTACCAATACTTTCTTCATAATGCTATTTTATTCAATATTTACTCAGACAGCTTGAGAGAGTTTCTAGGTCATTTTCAGACAATTCGGGATAATTCCCACAATAAAAACCACATTCATGGATACTATCGGTGCCTGGTAAATCATAAAAATCCGAAACATATTTACCATAAAATGGTTGCTTTTGAATATTACCTGCGATCATTGGTCTAATTTCAACCCCAGCTCCAGCAAATTGTGATAGATATTGGTCTCTAATTTTCTTTGATTTGCACAAAACGGGAAATGCAAAACTTGAAAGTAACGAGATATGTGAACGATCAAGGTCTACTAAATCAGGATTCGTTTTTACTGTTGATTCAAGCGTATAAAAATTTTTTTCCCTGATTTTAATATTGTCTTTCAAAAATTGCATCTGTTGGAGGCCTAAAAATCCTGTGATCTCCGTAGGTTTAAGATTATACCCAAGATCATAGAATGTATATTTCGCCACAAATTCTGATTTAATTTCGTGTTTTGCCCGAATATGATGCTGTTGTATTGAATTTAGATTGCGATCCCACCCATTTGACCGAACCATCCTTGCCATCGCCGCAAATTCTTCGTCATTTGAAACTATCATTCCCCCCTCAATTGTGGACATATGATGAGCAACAAAAAATGAACAGGTCGACATTGATCCGAATGTACCAGTTTTACATCCATCTAACTCAGTACCTAACGCTTCACAGTTGTCCTCTAACAAGATGATATTATTTTCATTGCAAATTGACTGAACATTTTGTAAATCTCCTGCAAAACCTAATGCATTAGTAATGAACATCGCCTGAATAGAAACTTCCTTTAGTCGGTCCACTAAATTTTGAGACATGACATTAAGAGTAGTAGGTTCACAATCGATAGGCACAGGCTGAAAGCCAAGTTGAATAATAGGCATTACATTGGTTGACCAAGTTAATGCTGAAAATCCTATACTATCACCCTGCTTTAGTTTTCCTAAATTTTTTAATGTCTGTAGCAGGGCAAGATTTGCACTGCCCCCGCTATTGTACAAAATTGCCTCTTTTACTCCATGAAACTTAGCAAAAGTTTTTTCAAATTCAGCACATTTTTTATCAATACTAAATTTATCTGTATGTAAAATAAATTTAGCTAATTCTTCCTTAGTTTGATATTCGTTTAAAAATGCATTTTTCATTAACGGTATCATAATCTTATCTCACGACTGTTTATTTAGTATAAATCCATCACGCTCAAATCTTCGACATGTGAGTGATGTTGATTTGGAATTTTTTGGTCAAAGAAGTAATCAACTCCTCGTGAAACTTGTTAACGTTTTCAAAGAGTTTCATAAAGGTTTTTTTATTTAGGAATCTGAATCAATCTTTTGCTGATTAAATATCGCGTGATCACCTAGATAAGCTCGGCGTAAGTCCTTCGGGTGTGCATTGTCTGTACTGGATGGAGTTATGTCTTTGGAGGATCAAGGCGTACTGAGGTACTCCCCGATCTTCTAAGGATGCAAATCCGCCTGTACAGACAACCCAAAGGGCG
>JAJFLO010000082.1 GCA_021772675.1 Verrucomicrobiota bacterium
CTGATTTACAATGGCGAGACTTACAATTATCGAAAACTCCGAGAATCCTTAAAATCAAAAAATTATCAATTTGAAACTGATTCTGATACTGAAGTTGTACTTAATATGTTTGCTGAATATGGCACCGATTCATTTCGGTTATTGTTTTGTATGTTTGGTGTCGCAGTATACAACAAAAAAAATAATACCATGGTATTGGTAATGGAGATGAGTCAATGATATCCGATTAAAAGGAAATGTTCGGAATGCCAACTTAGAATCTTATTTTGGATTTTACAGCTTTATTTCATGGGAAGATGCGGCCAAATTCATTTCATCTTTCGATATTGGTGTTATTCCGTTAGTGACAAACTGTGAGGGAGACCCTCTAAAGCTATATTCATATTTATCTTGTGAACGCCCTTTTTTATGTTCTAAATTCGATGGACTTTCAGATAGTATTTAAAAGATGATTTCGGGTTTGTTTTTTTTATTGGGAAAAATAATACTTTTATTGAAGTTGTGATGAAATTATACAATAACAAAAATCTGAGGGGAATAATGGGGCTCGAAGGTCGGAGAGATGTTATTGAAAATCGTTCTTGGGTTTCCAAAGTCAGAATAACTCTGGAATTCATATCTAAATAAAAAACGCAGAAAAAATATGTAAAGCACTAATTCTTGCATATAGTGGTTAAATTGAAAATAAATTTTTAGATTCTTTGTTAAATAAAGATATAGATTCAAAATGTTTTACCCTAAGTTTATAAAAAACAAAACAAATGAACTTTTAAAGCGATGTCCCATCAATATCACATGCTGCAATTATTAATTTTGATTCTTTTCGTTTCTCCTACGGTCGTGCTTGCCTATGTTGATCCTGGTTCGATAGCAATCCTTTTACAGATGCTGGTCGCGTGGATTATTGGACTATCTATTGCATTTAGGGGGATTGTTATAAATACGATAAAAAAAATCTTCAATATAAAAAAATCTGATGATGTTTCGGGAGAAAATGATCCTGAAGAAGCGGAAAAACTTGATAAAAATAAGTAGAATATTTAATTAGGTTTCTGGTAAATACTTTTGTGAAACGAAGGTATTCAAAAAAGAAGATTCTTTCCATATTTTATCCTAATGTCAAATCTGTTGTCAACTAATGAAATATATCATGATCCGGGGTCCTATAAAGATCCATCAGGATATGTGTTTTATCATAATAATGAAGTTTACAGATATATATGTGATAATGAGTTTTCATTTTTTGAAAAATTTATAGAAAGCGAAATTTTTATAGAATTATGTGCTAAAGAAAAAATTGTTAATACTAGAATTGTCCAAGTAGAAAATTGCCCGGAACTTTCCAAAATATTTTCTAATAAGGTTACAAAAATTCTTCAGCATGACCGCATAAAACACATCAGTTATCCCTATGAATGGTCACTTTCGATGTGTATTGATGCTGCACTCCTTACCCTTGAAATTCAGGAAGAATTGTTAAGAAGTAATTATTCCCTAAAAGATGCAACGCCATACAATATTCAGTTTCAAAATGGCAAACCAATCTTCATCGATATAGCTTCAATTGAAACTGTATCCAAAACCGGTATCTGGACAGCATATAATCAATTTTGTCAATTTTGGCTATACCCAATTTTGATTTATAGAAAAGGTTTTATTGACTTAAAGTCAATTTATTTGAGTAACATTGATGGGATTAAATTTGATGATATTACAAAATTATTAGGAAGTTGGCCATTTTGGAAATTTGGACTTACTATTGATTATTTGTTACCATTTATACTTAGTAAATCTAAACATGTACAGGATAAAATGAATTCTGGCATAACGGCGAAGAAACAACCGAATAGTCCGGAAATTCAATTGTCAACAGTCAAACGGTGCAAACGAATCGTACAAAATCTTGCCAACTACAAATCTCAAAGCAATTGGACCGAGTATGTTGACACGTGTAGTTACTCTAAAGAATTGGAAGGAAAAAAAGTAAAAGTAATTGATGACTTTTTGGACCAGGAAAAGTTAAAAACATTGCTTGATATTGGTTGTAATACTGGCATTTATTCAGAATTAGCAGCAAAAAAGGGAGTGGATGTCGTTGCCGTTGATTCAGACCAGCATTGCATTAATCGATTATATGAATCAGCTTGCGGAGAACAAAATAATATTACGCCTCTATTTATAGACATTACAAACCCGTCACCTGCAATTGGTTGGAATAACAATGAAAGGCAATCGTTTCTAAATCGATTCGGATCAAAATTTGATTGCGTTTTAAGCTTGGCTTTGGTACATCACGTTGTTGTTACTAAACGGATACCATTGGATTTTTTTGCAAAATTGTTGTCACGATTAACGAAACAATATATTATCACTGAATTTGTCGGTACAGATGATTCTATGTTTCAACAGTTGACTAAATATAGAACAGAATCTTATGATTATTTTGACCTTGAATATTTCAGGAAAATACATGACACTTATTTTGAAATAATAGAAGAACTTAATTTGACTGATAAAGATTCAAAAATGGAACGATCAATTTTTATTATGAGGAAGAAATGACTGAAAATATGCCTCCCAACAAAATTTATTAGTGATAATATAATCTCCCATTTCCCTCAATATAATGTTCCTGTATATTCAAATCGCATTAATTTCCACGATCCTATTTGCTGGAAGTTGGTGCTTATCTAACTCCACTCAAAATTTTTTTCATTTGTGTTTATCATTTGAATCTTATGCAAGTCATGTAGGTATTTGGATAGGAGTTTTTTTTGTCTTATGCCTTGTACAACTGCTAGCATTTAAGCATTCGAGAAACACTGCAAATAAATTGTCACTTTCTCTACTCATACTCAGTCCATTGAATATTTTAGACTATGGTATGCGCAGCATATTTGGAGTGACTGGATCGTGGCCTAAGGGAATTGTAATAAGTTGGGGGATTGTTACTATATTAATTCTCATTACTGCAATCGTTGCTGCATGGAAGTTTACGGTTTCAGAAAAAGTAATTAAAAAAGCAATCGCTGTAGGTATTTTTCCAAGTTTGCTATTTTTGTACTATGGAATTCAAACTTCTTTCCTCGACTTAACCATTGAAAAAAAGATAGTTAAAGCAGATAAAACACCAGTTCATTTAATGATTTTTGATATGCTTTCCGTTGATTTTTTAATTATGAATGGTGCAGTAAATGACGAATTTCCCCAATTTAAGCAGTTTTCGCAAGATTGTGATTTGCATATAAATGCATATTCACCAGGAATAACGACTGGGGAAACCATTCCCAGATTACTTACGGGCATCGATTTTAAGAATGTAACTCATAATAAGGACGATCCCTGGGTTGTCAGCGGACATGCCCCTAGTAAACCAAGACAAATCGCAGATGTCGCGAATATTTTTTCCATAGCAGATGATGCAAACTATAATGTATTTTTACAAGCCTTTGCGATGCCTTATACTACTGCTTTCTCAAAGCAAATTCAGTCTGGACAGGTTTTCCCTTATGATAGTCTTTGGAAAGTTGGTTTACATAGTTTGATTTGGCCTATATTGAATCCGGGAGGTCTAGCGCACCAAAAAACTGCGGATTCAATTTTGTCAAATTATAAAGAAAGAGTTATTAGCTACTCGTCAAATACTTTTTTTTACTCTCATTGGAATATACCTCATCCACCCTATATATATGATTCCAAAGGAAAAAATCTTGGTGTTTGGGAGCTAAGAAAACAATTTGTAAAAAAACAAGATGCTAGAACGCTATTCCGTAATCAATTACGAGGTACAGATCGAATTTTCGGTGAATTAATTTCCGCAATGAAAAATCGCAAATCGTATGATAAAAGCCTAATTATCGTTACAGCTGATACCAATGTTGATGGATTCGAATATGACATGAAACGTGTCCCTATATTAATCAAAAAGCCTTTTCAGAAAAGAAGTCATACCATCAATTCAAAAGTTTATAACATTAATATGAAAGAATTCTTAAAGGAATTTTTTTTAACTGGGAAAATCGATGGTTCAATCCTAAAAAGATGAAACGAAACTATGAGATATTATGTGTGGAACTTTAGGATAAGAGGGGTGCGTACAGTTTTCTTAAGCAAAATCCAACAAAAACAGACATAATTCATTAATTATAAAATAGTTATGCCTATTATTGAAAAATTAACGAAATGCATTGCATAATAATACTTTAAATTGTATAATACATCTTATAATAATTATTAATTACAACCTGGCTTAGATATTATTAATAAAATATATAGATGTATTAATGTGCTTATTATGCAATGTCCAAGTATCACTGATTTTCAAAGTTCCACCAAGGGCCAAAAACGCCTTGATCAAGCAATTGACAGTCTTGGAGATGATGTCGTCAATAAAATTTTGGTGTCGTTCGACCTTGGAGACCTGGGTTCCAAGTGCACTTTAACGTTTTTTCTGGAGTATTCTTGAAACTCCAGTGAGTTTAGAATTACGATAAATTTATACCAACTAATTTAATATTATTCAAATTTTATAGAGATAAGATTATCTCCCAAACGATATCATATACTCCAATGGATTACAGCTAAAGAAAAAAATCTGTAGTTATTCTATTCTCTATAATTAAGATATAGCCTCTGTATTCTTCTGTTAGATATAAATATTTGCAGTACAAATCTGTTTTTTTCACTGTCCAACTATACTTTTTGAATTCTAATTTTACCAAAGTTTTTATCACAAACATCAAAACCATTATAGTAATAGGCAAGCCTGACTTTAAGAGCATTTAAAGCTCCACTGGTACTCCATTTTCCTACATTTATTCTCAAATTGACTGTCCTCATTACCCGTTCCACCAAGCTGGTTGTCTTGCTATTTAACTTTTTCTCGAAAGCTGTAAACATGTCCGGCTTCGCATTGATCAGGTAAGTATATGTTTTCATATATCCATTTTCAAAGCAATATTTTATCAGCGTTTCCAGCGACTGTGCTTTTTGTTCGATAATTGTAGCGATTTCATCGTCATCATCTATCAATCTTGGCAGCGATGTGATCGTATATAATTTGCATAATATGTAGAGCCAGGCTTCAGATTTTCTTTTTATCTTATCTTCCCACATTGTGAATTTGGCCTGATGAGGAATATGCCATAGGCAACGTTGTACTATAATAGTAATATTATTTAGGCTGTCCAAAATGCTTGTATCCCCATCTGTCGAGATCAAAACTTCTTCAAATTCTTTTAATTGCTCTAATAAAGGTTCAAACAATTTATTCCATTCACTGTGATAATTACTCAACGTCAGACCAGCAATCCGAACGCTGCCATGAAACCTTTTTTGTATGAAAACCTTCAGCTCTTTTCCACGTTTTTTTATCCATTGTATCGGGATACCTGTTCCGTCTGCTTCAAATTCGTTGCTTTCATTTATATCAATGCCGAACTCAATGGTTTTTCCAACTTGTTGAACACAGCGCCAGATTGTCATCTTATTAAGGTTTATACCAAACATTCCAACTATTTTTTCCGACACTCGGAATGATGCTAAGCTGCCAACTAAGGCGAAAACCTTTTTTGTCATTTCTGACATTTGATGTCTTGGGGTGATATCAAGAAGCTCTCTGATAATATACTTTTTTGCTCCACAACACTGGCATTGTACTTGCATCTGACCGAGGATTATTTCGCAGAAAATGGTCATGATTTTTGTAGGCTTTGCATTTTTGGTTTTCCATATAAAGCCTAAAGAATTGCCACACTTACAGGTAAATGGTTTCTTTTTCTGCATCATATATTGGGTCGCAAATTGAATTAATATTTGCATCACCATATCAGAAAAAATCATACTCTGTAATTTCTTGTAGGCGCTTGTAGAGTATCAATATTGAAATCCGGTAAATCTAAGGTATAATCAAATTTAACAGCTACTTCCATAAGAGTTCCCTTTTATTGTTTCGTGATAAAAACAATTTAAAGTGAACTCTTATTTTATCCTCTTAAATCATACCTGGGTCTCCCAATTGTGACGCCACCAAATTTTTTAGGCATATAATCCCAAAATACTTTATAAAAATTTCGTGCCGTTTCGGTGTGCATAATGCATGGATGACTACTGGATGCCAGCGTTTGGAGGTCCTCCCGCATGCGGGCCGGCATTTTTAAGATAGATTTCCAGAAGGCGGCAACCCAAACGCCGGCAATTCAACCCTAAATAAACTGATTGTGTTTGTAAATGCGTTTCACCCATAATTGATGGATAAATAGAGAGAGGTAAGTCGTAAAAATGACAAACATTCCACATTTTAATATACCGTTAGATTTACCTCATGCGGGCCGGGTAAGCTGCAAAATCAGAACACTTCTTTTTCAGCGAATCACTACAGAGACAGCCGAATTAAAACCGTTAATAGATGATCTAAATTCATTAGTAAAACTTCTCCGTTTCTGTCGATTAAATGGGCAAAACCCTGAGGATCCAAATGAAATGACCAATCTCAAAAATGATGCTGCTGAGGTAGGTAGACGGATCGTCAATCATGTAGAGGTTAATGATTTAAAATCAGACCGCGTCGGGCATGCAATCCGAAATTTGTTTGAATGCCTTGAATTGGGCCAGGAAGGCGCCCGCCTATCTCTTGTCGCAGGCGAAAATCCGAATTCATTACAGAGATCGGTTTAGGGAATTTACCACAGTTAATTGTTGATTGAAGTGAAAGTCATCTGTTGAGAATTGATTTCCCAGAGAGATATTGTAATAAGTATCGCAAAATTAAATCCGGCAAACTTAGGAACTGGAAATAAATAACCCATCGATATTGCTATACCGACAGCCATCAGGTTTTCGACAGGTTTCTGTAACATTGTTGCATGAAATGAATAACGAATGTCGAAAAACCTACTGCGTGCAGTATATCCCATTTTCAGATCGCATTCAGTCGCAACTCAATCACAACGTCCTCGTGGCAGGAAATTTGGTGTCAGGTTTCAGGTGTCGGGATCCTGAACGCTGAAACCTCATACCCTAAATTTTTTTCAAGCTTTAAGGGAATTCAAAAGTAATTTTTATGAATTAGACCTTACTTTTTTCCATACCACCTAGTTGATTTTGTCTTGTCATTGGGCAAACCACGCTATATGATTATCAGCATCACTTCAAACTATATTCAAGTTTCAACACTATAATTTATAAAAAAATAAACTAAAATCAGGTGATTGTTCTCCATCAGATTCAAGTAATATTGAATATTAAACCAAAATCCGTGAAGATTTTTTTAATAAATGAACACAACGCTTTGAATTAGAAAGTAGTGTAAAGAAATGATAAGGCATGCTAATAGGTATATTAATTATTGGATACAACATCTTTGTGACCAAATGGTTGTATTAGTTTGAGAAACATTCTTCGCTAAATTAAGATTAAACTATAGGATCTAAAAATGAATAAAAAAAGAACACTCTTAGGGTCTATTTTGTCGATAACTCTTTCGGCTGTCATTACTTATAGCGTTCCCGATGATGCAAAAGATATTTGTCCGATTTTAATTGGACAATCGTTACCGAATATCACACTTAAAGAAGCTGATGGTTCAACATTCAACCTGAATGAGGCTGTTGCCAAAAAATCTACATTAATCATAATCTTTAGAGGAGGCTGGTGCCCCTACTGCAACGCACACCTTCAGGAACTACAAAAAATTGAGTCAAAAATTCTGAAAGAAGGCTGCCAAATCATAGCGATAAGTGGTGATAAACCTGATATCGTTAGTCAACCCGGTGCAGACGGAAAACTAAATTATAAATTGCTATCAGATAACGACATGAAAGCGGCCACTGCATTAGGTATCGCATTTCGAGTTGACAATTCATTAGTGCTAAAGTATAAATCAGAATATAAAATCGATATAGAAAAGGATTCCGGTAGAAAACACCATATATTACCTGTTCCGTCAGCATTTTTAGTTGATACAAGTGGAATTATTCGGTTTTCTTATGTCAATCCAAATTATAAAGTGAGGGTAAATTCCAAGGTGCTATTGGAAGCAATAAAGGCGCTTGCCAACCAGGGATAAATGACCAGTTAGCCTAGATAAGCTCGGTGTAAGTCCTTCTGGTGTGCACGGAGCAGTTCTTGATGGAGTTTCCTTTGGGTGGAAGTAAGTCGATCCGAGGATCGTCGTCTTCCACGTAATTGAAATTCTGCAAGAAATGCCCGCCCTTTGGGTTGCCTGT
The DNA here is from genome assembly GCA_021772675.1 of Verrucomicrobiota bacterium. Lineage (GTDB taxonomy): Bacteria > Verrucomicrobiota > Lentisphaeria > JABSQK01 > JAJFLO01 > JAJFLO01. The sequence continues at coordinate 8,226 of JAJFLO010000082.1, forward strand.
ACAGGCGGATTTGCATCCTTGGAAGATCGGGGAGTACCTCAGTACGCCTCAATCCTCCAATGATACAACTCCATCCAGTACAGACAATGCACACCCGAAGGACTTATGCCGAGCTTATCTATATTATTCATAAAGTTTTTGATGAGAGTTATTAAATTGCGTGAAATAAATGAGTTATGAATATCGCTCGCGTGCTGGAATAGTGTTGAAAATCCGCCGTGGTGGAAACTATTTCGAACCCAAAAATCTATAGAACTCGTTGATATTGTATGATATAATGACTTGTATTAGAAAGTTTATGCATAATCCAGGTTAGGAAAATAGTGACCTAAACCTCAGCCTTCAATTAACATGACCCGTGAAGAAATAGAAAATCTCGAAAAGGATCATAATTTTCGCGTTTCAATTTTTGGATCTGCAAGAATGATGCCTGATCATCCTGTTTATAAAATGGCCTATGAACTAGCTAGGAGGTTGGCAGACGAAAATATTGGCGTGGTTACCGGTGGTGGTCCGGGAATAATGGAGGCAGCTAATCAGGGCCACAAAGCTGGAAATTCCACCGGCCAGTCAAAATCAATTGGTCTTACCATTGAACTCCCCTGGGAAAATGAAGCCAACCATTTTTTAGATGCCCATATTAGATTTCAAAAATTTTCCGGTAGATTAGACCAATTCATGATACTGTCTGATGCCGTGGTGATTATGCCAGGTGGCATCGGAACCTGTCTGGAACTGTTCTATACCTGGCAGCTTGTTCAAGTAAAACATATTTGCAATATTCCGATCATAACTGTTGGAACCACTTGGAAAGAACTAATTGATTGGGTTAATAGAGGATTGCTCGATACCGAGCACACAATAAGTGAAGAAGACATGGATATGATATTCACTGTTTCTACTCCAGAAGACGCATTAGAGATTTTATGCGATTCACGTGATGCCCACGAAAAAGCTGGAGCTGAATACTGTCTGAATTGGAAGAAATATAAATAATAAAACTCTAGCCTAATTAATTCGTGCGGTTTCGTTGCGAGAGTGCTTAGTTTTCTTTAGATCAATGAGTTATGCAGGTTTCGAAGGTGAAGGAATAGTGAACTATTTCAAGCCTTTGGGTTCTTCGTAATTCGCTTATATGAAATGAAATATGCGCACGCAGTAGAAGCCGGATGAATTAATCAGGCTAGATAAGCTCGGCGTAAGTCCTTCGGGTGTGCATTGTCTGTACTGGATGGAGTTGTCTCTTTGGAGGATTGAAGCGTACCGAGGTACTCCTTCGATCTTCTAAGGATGCAAATCCGCCTGTACAGACAACCCAAAGGGC
>JAJFLO010000083.1 GCA_021772675.1 Verrucomicrobiota bacterium
TAAAAACATTATAATAAGTATAATAATAAAAATATCAAGCAATATTTATTATACTTAAAAAATAATTGCAAAATTTTTTAATGCTTGAAAATGAAGAATTTACAAAAATAAGGGTGAGTTAAGTGGTAAACATAGGATTAATAGACCATTAAATGATTCGATAACGCTCAGTGAAAATATTGATATTCCTCAAATTAATCCTACAGAATTTGTCAAACACCTCAATCATCTTTCAAATAGAGAAGAATTAATTGCACTTAGATACGATATAAAAGCAATAATGAAATCAGTTGACGCAAGCAAAAGTGCATTTAAACCGAATATATATGGGGTTTTTGAAATTGGTTATCAGGGAGAAGGAAGTAAATATGTAACCGATAATCCTCTTTGGACAGCATCAGTTTTTTGGAACTGGAATTTCTTTAACGGTTTTCAGGATACTTATAAAAAGAAACAATTGAAACTTGATTTACTAAAACAATCACTGGTCTATGAAGAAATAAAGAAAAAGCTTGAAATGGAGTTTGTTCAACTTATTGAAGCGGTGAAAGTAAACAAAATATTAATAGAAACATCTAAGCATCAGCTATACAGTGCGAAGAAGTCCTTTGAAATTGTCAATAATAAATTCGAATTGAATCATGCATCCCAACTGGATTTCTCTGAAGCAAGGGTACGTTATACCCGTGCAGGGATCAATCATATTATTGCCCAATATGATTATTTGATGAAGTACGCTGAATTGGAAAGTGTAATTCCAACTCCTGCATCGCCATAAATAATTTTCAATCATAAATAACTATCATGCGTGTAATTTCTGGAATTGCCAAAGGTCGAAAATTATTCTCACTTCCTGAGGGAAGCGATACCCGATCGCGGCAAAGAATCCTTGTTTAATATCCTGGGAAACTCACTTTCCAGCGCCAGTTTTTTAGACCTTTTTTCCGGGACAGGCTCAGTTGGTATTGAAGCATTGAGTCGGTTCATATTATCATCGGAAAATCTGAAGTTTCAATGCTGCTTATTCAATATTTATTTATCCAAAGAACCATCGACAATTAAACAGGTACAGTTATCTACTTTTTCAATCTTATGCTTCAAACCACTTCGCTTGATATATAACAACACAATTGCAAAACACACTAAATTATTTTGTTAACATTTTGTTAACATTTTTCTATTCCAGTGCATAGATTTGCAATTATTAGCATTCGTTTGCAGGACTAAAAACCTCCCATTTATTAGCTAAAACAAAAAAATACCCGGGGGGGGACTCGAACCCCCACGACCTTGCGGTCAACGGATTTTAAGTCCGTTGCGTCTGCCATTCCGCCACCCGGGCATGATTTTTTTAAAGGGAATACTTAATATAGAGTCGTATAATTATCTGCAAGTTGAAAACGATATTTTTCACTGCTGATTAACGAAATAAATTAAATTTAATAATATAAATCAATGCCTTTACTCCATCGATCCAACCAATTTTTTTCCCTTCATCAAATCTGCGTGCCTGGTAACTGATCGGTACTTCAAAGATTCGGCAATTCTTCTTGGATAACTTTGCAGTAATTTCTGGTTCGAATCCAAAGCAATTGCATTCAATTTTAATTTCCTTAAATATAGATGCTCGAATCATTTTATAACAGGTTTCCATATCTGTCAGGTGAATATTGGAAAGAATATTTGAAAAAGTCGTCAATGCTTTATTACCCATATAGTGCCAAAATGAGTCTACTAATATTTCCGTGCCCGAGTAGCGACTGCCGAATACGACATCAGCTTTATTTTCTGCAATTGGACGTAACAGTTTTGGATATTCTTCTGGAGAGTATTCCAAATCTGCATCCTGAATTATGATTACATCACCGCTTAGATTTGACTGGGCAGTACGAATGGCTGCGCCTTTTCCCTGATTTTTTTCGTGATGGAAAATTTTTATATGTTCTTTTCCATTAAGTGTATCCAGTTTTTCTTTTGTCCCATCATTTGAACAGTCATTGACAATAATGATTTCTTTTTCAATCGGTACCGCTTCAATCTTCTCGACGACATCAAGAATGGTATTGACTTCATTATATACTGGAACAATGACGGAAAGTTTCAAAATTACTCCTAAATTCAGGTTTGGAACTATCAAATTATAGCCTGATTAAATCATGCGATTCGTCGCGAGAGCGCTTAACTCGCTCATAATAAATTGATTAGAGAAAATTTCACAATGAAAGTGAATATTCATTCACTGAGATGTAAAATTGAATTAATCGGCCTATTTGAGCAGAAATTAGGGCTCGCAGCAGAATACTGATGAATTATTCAGGCTAAGGGAGTCGGGAAAAAAGCTGTCCCACCTTGCATCTCATCTTCACACTATCTTCGATCATTTCTCAATCGGAAAATGGCCACTCCGTTGTTGCCCTTTCGGTCAACCAGTCTCGCTATCGCTCGGCTCTCTAAATAGGTAAACTATTTCCGCCACGGCGGACTGTGAGCATGCGGTTTTGCTCAATCGGAACGAACTAGCAGTGTCTGTCGGACTTTAGAAATCGTTGCGAGAAAATCGTCAAAAATGCGCCAAGAATGCAGTATTCGCAGTAGATTTTTCCAAAGTCCGACAGACTGCTAGTCTAATGCAAGCCTAAGCACAATCTGGGACAGTCTATTTTTTCCGACTTCTTAAAATGCACAAAATAGAGTTTGAAGAGGATGCTTTCAAGTTTTATCAATGTTGAATGTATTAACACTCAAGTCATATTATGAAAAACACTAGTAATAAAACCATTTGCGGCCAGAGAGTTTAGAGAAAGTAAAACTGCTAAGAATCTCTTTATTAAATCTGAACTTTAAATCAATCCAATGCCATTAAAACCATCCATTTCAGTTGTTATTCCAACTTATAATCGTGCGGACTATTTAGTAAAAGCAATATCCTCTGTGATGAACCAATCTAGATCAGTCGATGAAATTATTGTTGTTGATGACGGATCTACGGACCATACGCGATTAATGTTGGAAAAAAACTATCCTAAAATCGAATATTACTACCAGGAAAATAGAGGTGTAAGTGCTGCTCGAAATATGGGTATTGCTAAAGCTCGATCTGATTGGTTGGCATTTTTGGATTCAGATGATGAATGGCTACCGAAAAAACTAGAAAAACAACTCGAAGCAAATCAGAGCTCTGCGGTTAGGGTGTGTCATACAAACGAGATATGGATTAGGAATGGCATACGTGTCAATCAAATGAAAAAACACGAAAAGCAAGGCGGTTGGATTTACGAAAAATGCTTGCCGCTTTGCGTTATTTCGCCATCAGCTGTTATGATTCATCAATCGATTTTTGATGCAGTCGGTGTCTTCGATGAATCGCTTCCAGCGTGTGAAGACTATGATCTTTGGCTTAGAATCTGTGCATACTATCCCGTATCATACCATGCCGAGCCATTAATTATTAAAAGGGGAGGGCATCCTGATCAGTTATCAGCCAGGTATTGGGGAATGGACCGATTTAGAATCGCTTCATTAGAAAAAATGATAAATGATCCGGTATTGTCTGCTAGATATAAGACAAAAACACTGGAAATTATCATCAAAAAGATTAAAATTTACATCATTGGAGCAGTGAAACGTGATAAGAAAGATGAAGTTACGGTTTATACTAAAAAAAAGGAGTATTACGAGGAAATTTTAGAAGGTTTAGCCGCTAACCTGAATAATTCAGGCTAACTAAATTTTTCTCGCGCCGAGTCGCTGAGACTCACAGATTTATTTTATTTGGTTAGCGTCAATAGTTCGATGGTTGGATGAAATCCCAGGCTAATCCAAAATTTTCTGGCAGAGTGATTAGCGATTAATACATTTAATTCAATGTGGGTGATGTTTCTCGAATTAAACCATGTTTTGACAAATTCGAATAGCCTCTTACCAATTCCCTGACGCCGATTGTGTTGATTCACACCCATATCGTATATAACGCCATAGTCACGTTCTTTTGCCATTGGAGGTCGCTCTAATTGCACTCCCAAACAATACCCTACGATAATCTTATCTTTTTCACCAACCGCCACGACTGCCGTATCAAATTCCAAATGACCTCTAATAAATTCTTCAAAAACCAAATGACCATCATCTGAACGTGCATAATATGTATCCAGTTTTGCCGCGTAATCAACCGCTTCAATCCATAATTGAACAATTGAAAGGACATCTTCGGAGGTTGCTTCCCTAATTGAAATTGGATTCATAAGAATTGACCTCTTCTGTTGAAGACTAAGCTATTTCTTCGGAATTTATATTTGAGTGTCTACAGTATCGAAACTAACACAGTTAAACATTTGAAAAATCATTTAAATAAGGTAGTGATGAAGCGATTTTACAAATCTCATTTTCTGCTTTTAAAAGTACAGCAGTTGCATTCCAAGTTCCTTCTAAAAATGCCCGTTGTGAACCATCATTTAAGGAAGCATTTATATTCAATTCCTGTAGACTAATTGATTTATCCTCAATATTCATTGATATCTTAATGCTGGGATTGGCTTCTGATGCATTGAGCAAAATCTGACAATCTTCATGATTAACGGCTAAACAGGGAATACCCATTGCTTGACAGTTTGCAAAGAAAATTTCAGCAAACGATTCGCCGACAATTCCAGTGATCCCCCATTTATTCAATGATTGAGGTGCATGTTCACGTGATGAACCACAACCGAAGTTTTTTTCAACAATCAGGATGTTTGCTCCAGCATATCTATCTTGATTAAAGGGGTGATTGGAGTCCTGTTCTCGATCATCTTCGAATGCGTGTTCACCGAGTCCGTCAAACGTAACACACCTAAGGTAACGAGCGGGAATTATTCGGTCTGTGTCAATATCATTTCCTCGTAATGGAATAGAACGTCCACTTATTATATTTCTTTTCGCATCATTCATAGTGAAATCCTTGAGTTAGAAACTATTTTATTCTCCCGTGAAACACACGAAAGAACACAAAAAGGAAATTCTACGGAGTTGATTTGACGAAAAAAATATCGCATTAATTCCATAATTATTTTGCGTGCCGTTTAGCATATTTCGTGGGATAATTATTTTCTCTTGCTAAATTAAATACTCCGTATATCAACCACTTCTCCGGCGATTGCAGCAGCTGCGACCATTGAAGGGCTCATGAGTAAGGTTCTACCAGTAGGGCTGCCTTGTCTACCTTTGAAATTACGATTACTCGAAGACGCACAAATTTCCCGTCCTTTAAGTTTGTCTGGATTCATTGCCAAACACATTGAACAACCTGCTTGGCGCCATTCAAAACCAGCTTCTGAAAATATTTGATCTAACCCTTCTTTTTTAGCTTGCGCAGCAACAGCCATTGAACCAGGAACAACCAGGGCCTTAATATTGTTTGCAACTTTACTGCCCTGAACCACTTTAGCAGCTTCGCGTAAATCCGAAATTCGCCCGTTGGTACAAGAGCCAATAAAAGCAACGTTAATTGGCGTTCCTTTGATAGATTCACCACCTTTAAATGACATAAAATCAAGTGCTTCTTGATAGGAATTCTGTTCACCTTCAGGAGCGGAGGAGGGTGAAGGTATTTTTTGATTAACCGGCACTGATTGCCCGGGATTGATTCCCCAGGTTACCATGGGTTCAATGTCTTTCCCGTTCAATTTAAATACATCATCGAAACTTGCAGTGTCATCGCTAGCAACACTCTTCCAATATTTCGCAGCACGGTCAAACGCATCACCTTTCGGAGACATTTCTCTATTTCGCAGATAATCAATAGTCGTTTCATCTGGGTTAATGTAACCGCAGCGAGCGCCCCCTTCGATACTCATATTACAAATAGTCAATCGCTCTTCCATATTGAGATATTCTATTGCAGAGCCGCAATATTCGTAGGCATAGCCAATTCCGCCTTTAACACCTAGATGATGAATAATTGCAAGGATAATATCCTTTGCAAAAACGCCTTCAGACAAACTTCCCGAGATTTCTATTTTACGAGTTTTGGGTTTGGAAATCGCGAGGCATTGTGTCGCTAGGACATCCCGTATTTGGCTAGTGCCAATACCAAAAGCAATGGTGCCAAACGCACCGTGGGTTGATGTATGGCTATCACCACAGGCGATAGTCATGCCTGGTTGAGTTAATCCCTTTTCAGGACCAATCACATGGACAATTCCTTGCTGGCCACTGCGCAAATCATAGAATGTAACACCAAATTCTTCACAGGAATCGGTTAAGCTTTGCGTCATTTCTTCAGCCAAACCATCCGCAAATGGGCGCTGTTGAGATTGTGTTGGCACGATATGATCAATGGTCGCAAAGGTTTGTTCTGGATATTTTACTTTTAGTCCAAGCTCACGCAACATTGCAAATGCCTGCGGACTTGTTACTTCATGGACTAGGTGCAATCCGATAAATAATTGTGTTTGTCCGCTTGGCAGTTCACATACGGCATGGGCATTCCATACTTTGTCAAGTAATGTCTTACTCATAGATACTCCTGATACAAAATAGTCGTTAATCCCACGAGTGGGTTTTATTAATACGGCAAGCGATAATTTTCTCGATATACACTTTTTTATTCACACAGAATTTTATCAAAAGCTATCGAATACCGAATCACTTTTAGTATGTGTTTGTTGCTAAAATTAAGATAAACAGTCTATACTGCAAGCAGTAGGTTTTTCGATATTCGTTATTCATTTCAGGCAACAATTTTACAAAAACCTGTCGAAATCCTGATGGCTGTCGATATAAATAAATGACGTTTACCGTGGAAGTTCAAAATAATTGTTATAGTAGTATACATTTATTACATATTAAGAAAATCCGCAACCGCATTATTAAGAATGAAAGATTTTATCATGAATAAAGGATTAAGTATTGTACCAATTGTTATAATAGTAGTATTGGTTCTCGTGGGCCCGAGATTGTTTAAAGTAGTCCCTGCAGGTCATGTTGGAGTCGCAACGTTATTTGGTAAAGTAAAAGAAAAGCCATTTCCTGAAGGAATGCATATTCCTGTAAACCCCCTTTACGGTTGGACGGTATTTGATGCACGGCAGAAAACTCACAAGGAAACGGTAAGTGTACCATCACAAGATCAGCTTCAGACATCGATTGAACTAAGTGTTCAATTTAGGATTATTGGCAGCCAGGCCCCCATGATTCTTCGAGATACGGGTTCTGCGGAACGGGCTATCGTAGTGCATTTAATTCCGACTTTACGATCTTTGGTTCGTGAACAGGGAAAATCAATAAAGCGTGCTGAAGATTTCTTTTTGGAAAAGACACAGGAAACCTTACAAAATTCCTTAGAGAGTGGTCTGAGAGAATACTTAGGCCAAAATGGCATTGAGGTTCAAGAGGTTTTATTACGAGATATCACGCTTCCCCCGTTCATCACAAAAGCAATTGAATCGAAAAAAGAACGTGAACAGGCTGTAGAACGTCAAAAAGCAGAATTAGAACGATTCCGAACAGAACAAGATCAAAAAATTGCCTCGGCTGAAGCAGAATTGAAGGCGGCAGAAAAAGAAGCAGAAATGAAGAAAGTTTTGGCCGAAGCTCAAGCGTTTGAAATAAAAGCCATAAATGAGGCGATTAGTGATAATCCAACCTATCTCCAATTGCAGGCGTTGGAGGCACTTAAATCGATTTCAAAAGATCCGGCTGCCAAATTATATTTCTTAAATGCCGACAGTCCCAGTCCACTTCCCTTGATGCATATTGGTGAACAGAAATAGCAGAACCGGACATTGATGTCACGTGTCATCTGCCCACGTCTACGTTCGGTCTCTGGAGTACAGCAAAACAGAGGTTTGGATTTTAGATATAATTAAGTGCATCAGGTATCGAGGTCATTTTCCATCCCTTGCTATTCGCGAAATTATGGATTGTTATGAAGTCTTCGATATAGGTTCCTTAAATTTGTGAACTATTGCATTTTATCCGTATTGCATCCCCAAATCAACAATCATAAATCTTAAAGAGTCATTATGCGGGTAATTTCTGGAACAGCCAAAGGTCGAAAATTATATTCAATGCCTGAGGGGAGTGGCACCCGGCCAATAACGGATCGCGGTAAAGAGTCACTGTTCAATATCATTGGGAATTTGCTTGTTGATGCTAGTTTTTTAGACCTTTTCTCTGGAACAGGCTCTGTTGGTATTGAAGCCTTAAGTCGCGGGGCTAAATTAGCCTGTTTTGTTGAGGACTCGAAAAAGGCAATCGGTGTCATCAAAAAAAACCTTCAACATACAAAACTCGGTGACAGAGCACTTACCCTGCAATCAGATGTGTTCAAATTTTTAAGGGCAAGACCAACGGCCTATGATTTTATATTTGTAGCGCCACCTCAATATAAGCAATTATGGATACGAACATTATATTTGCTCGATGACTGTCCGGAATGGATCGGAGACGATGCTATCGTCATCGTTCAGATTAATCCATCTGAATTTGAAGCAAATCAGTTTGCCAATTTAACATTATTCGAACAGAAAGCTTATGGGAATGTCTCATTTTGTTTTTATAAACGCCAGTAATATTCTACGAAGATTGAAAAGGAATTAATTTTATGAAGATTGACAGCAGCCAGTTAATCGAATTAGCACAAAAATTTGGGACGCCATTATATGTGTACAACGGCGATATGATTGAAAAACGTTATAATGATTTACTCAATCACATAACCTGGCCAAAATTAAAAATATTATATGCGATGAAGGCAAACTATAATCCCTCTGTATTAAAGTTAATTCATCAACTTGGCGGTTCACTAGACACGGTTAGTCCTGCTGAGATTATATTAGGGAAAAAAGCAGGATTTACATCAGGCAACATTCTTTATACAGCAAATAACATGACCGATTCTGAAGTTAATGATGTACATGCTTCTGGCGTATTGCTGAATATAGGATCACTATCACGGTTAGAAAAATATGGCAAACGATTCCCTGGCTCAAAGGTGTGTCTACGGTTTAATCCGGATGTCGTCGCAGGTGCACACAAAAAGATACAAACCGGTGGTAAACTGACAAAATTTGGGATCCTATTAGAGGACGTTGGCGTTGTTAAGAAGATTTCGGAGACTTATGATCTAAAGATTGTCGGGCTCCATGAACACACTGGTTCAGGAATAGACGATACAAATGCGGTATATAAAAGCATCCATAATTTACTGAGTATTGCCGGGCATAGAAATTTCCCTAATTTAGAGTTCATTGATTTTGGCGGCGGTTTTCAGGTACCATTTGAACCCGATGAGGAGCGAATTGACTATCCTAAACTTGGGGGTGAAATAGGTCGGATATTCAAGGATTACTGTGTAGAATACGGTAAAGACCTCGAAATGTACTTTGAACCCGGAAAATTCATCGTCGCTGAATCAGGTTATATGTTAGTAACGGTTAACACATTAAAAGACAATCGAGGACGATTGATTGCTGGAACCGATTCAGGTTTCCCACAGTTAATTCGACCAATGTTTTACGACGCATATCACCATATTGTAAATTTGAGCAATGTTAACGGTAATGAAAGAAATTATGACGTATGTGGAAATATTTGTGAAACAGGTGACCGCTTTGCGGAACAACGTCCTATTTCAGAAATCAGGGAAGGTGACATTTTATCAATCGAAAACGCCGGCGCATATTGTTACGCCATGGGTGGTGTTTACAATCTTAGAGCCATGCCTGCTGAAGTCTTTATTTATAAAGACGATATCAAATTAGCCAGGAAACGGCTTACAAATGAAGAATTAGTAAAGAATATAATTGGAGAATGTGAATGATTGCAGAGTTTATTAAAATGGAAGGTCTGGGAAATGACTATATCTATTTCGACTGTATTAAAAATCCTGATCTTATATCTAATCCAAATGAATTGGCAATCAAACTGTCAGATCGCCATTTTGGCATTGGTGGCGACGGGGTAGTGTTAATGTTGCCGCATAGCGATGTTGATTTCGAAATGCAAATGTTTAATGCAGATGGTTCTGAAGGTGAAATGTGCGGTAATGCAATTCGTTGTATTGGCAAATATGTCTATGAAAATAACTATACTAAAAAGGCTGATATCAGTATTAAAACTCAGTCAGGGAATCGCGATCTGAATTTGTTAGTTGACGAAAGCGAAAAGGTCACAAACGTCAGAGTCAATATGGGGGAACCCATATTGAACGGTTCAGATATACCCGTTGCATTAGCAATGTCAGAAATTATTAATGAACCCATTCAAGTAGAGGGGCAAAAATTTTATATGACTTGTGTCTCCATGGGCAACCCTCATTGTATTATATTTGTAGATAAAATTACAGACGATCATATTCTTGAGATTGGACCGATATTAGAGCGACATAATCTTTTTCCTAATCGGGTCAATGTCGAATTTGCTAAGATTAAGTCCACTGATTCGATTGAAATGAGGGTATGGGAAAGGGGATCGGGGGAAACAATGGCATGTGGAACTGGTGCCGCAGCTGTTGCCGTTGCTGCCATGTTGAACAAACATACCGAGCGTGATGTTACCGTACGCTTAAAAGGCGGAGATCTTCGTATTGAATGGGCAAATAATAATCATGTGTATATGACTGGCCCTGCCATTGTCGTATTTCGGGGACAGATAGATATAAGTTGACAAATATGCACTAAAAAATTGGTGGCGTTCGAACTTGGAGACCTGGCTTCCAAGTGCACTTTAACGTTTTTCTGTTGTGTTTTCGAAACTTCAGTGATTTTAGAAATGCGGTAAATCTATACCAGCCATTTCAATATTATTCAATATGCCAT
>JAJFLO010000084.1 GCA_021772675.1 Verrucomicrobiota bacterium
ATAACTTTACCCGATGTAATTTCATGTAGTTCAAAAAGCGTGTACACTACAAAAAAACTCGTAGAAGAACGTAAACAGTTCAAAAATAAGTCCATTACAACTCAATAATAACTTATAATATTTTCGAAGATCCGATAAAAAATATTTTGGATATGACTTCAGTTTAAAAACTTGTCAAAAAAACAAAGTTTTTACTGATAGTAGTACGAAAGAAGAGATTTATATGAACGTTATTGTCACTGGAGCAAGTCGGGGTATAGGCAAAGGGATTGCACAGATAATGGTAAAAGCGGGTTTTAACGTTGGACTACTGGCGAGAACCCAATGCGAATTGACTGAGTTAAAATCTGAGCTTGATCAATATGGAATTCAATGTGAGATTGAACCGTGCGATATTCGTGATTATGATCAGACGAAATCTTCAATTGAAAAATTGATTGACCGTCTCAACGGCGTCGATGCATTGATTAATAATGCTGCATTAATCATTCGCAAAGATATTATTGAACTCTCTGTGACTGAATGGGAGTCGATGATTGCGACGAATGTCAACGGTGTCTTTTATGCGACCAAAGCTGTTATTTCCCATTTAACAGCTAAGAAGCAAGGTCATATCATTAATATTTCATCCATTTCCGGGCGCCTGCCATTGGCGAGAAAGGCAGTGGTTATGCTGCGTCAAAATACGCAGTTACCGGGTTTTCGGAATCGTTAAATCGTTGATCTTCGCAACCTGAAACCAGACACCTGTTTACTTTTCACTGGACATCTAATTTTTTCTTTCTCTATTCCCTGTGTCAACTTATTACTGTTAACTTCTTTTCTCACTATTTACCTTTAATTTCCTAAAGTGCTTGATTATCAAAAAGCCGAACAGAACACCAATGAAATCGCATAAAAGATCATAAGGATCTGCGCTACGGTAAGGTAACATTCCCTGAATAAGTTCAGTGAAAAGGCCAAATGCGATAGAAATTTGCAGTGCCTTAATCTGTGACTGGAAATACGGCTTCATGGCATTTAACCATGTCCCATATAGAATGGCAAATAGTATGATATGGACACATTTGTCTAGATTCAGTTCAGGTGAAATTGATTCGATATGCGCAACTGGACAGAACATGGCAATCATCAGGATAGTTGAGTAGACAATTGCAATCTGCCCGTCTTTTTTATTTAGGAGTTTTTTGGGTTGTGGCTTAATCATAACGAATGTGATTTTAGTGATATACCGACAGCCATCAGGATTTCGACCATCCCGCTGAGCCAGTAATTATGGGCGAATGTTTTTTAGGCGTTAGATTCCATAAATATATATAAATAATTCGTGTAGTTTGTCATGGATGCCGATATTTTGGAGTTCAAGCTTCAGCTTGGTTTTTGTTTTTTGAAGGATTAAATAAGCAAGTTGAAGCTTGAACTCCAAAATATCGGCAATTCAATCCCAAATAAATTCACTGTAATCTTAATGCGTTTCACCCATAATTGCTGCCGCTGAGCGGGATAAAATTGGTGCCTGAAATCATAATCCCGCTTGCCAGGCGGGATCGAAAAACCTACTGCTTGCAGTATAGTAATCGTTTATAGAAATCATTATATCAATACTTCAGTTTAAATAAAATTTGTACTAAAGGTGTGATTCTTCTGGAATAATACCATTAAATCAGCTAAAAATGAGACATTGAGTCAAAACCTGCCTATAAATATTGTACTTTTGCGTTAAATTAAAAAATTTAGTCATCAAAATCTCATACGCATGATAGAATTAAAACCTGGGTTAGGCGGTACGGAGTGTGAATTCAAAACGTGAGTGATTCTGGTGAATGCCCGGATTGAATAAAAAGTAACGCGGTCATTCTTGGCTGCGCACATGTTATTCAGCCAGGAATGGCCGATTTACTATTTGTCACTCACATTTTGAATACACACTCTAACTTAAGTAACTTATTAACTTCTTAAATAATCAAACACTATGCTAAATACCAATAAAACTTTAATACTTCATTGTGTGCTTTTGCTAGGAATTCTAATTTTTTTAACGGGATGTCTAACGACACCAAATCGGACTTGGGTGAAGGCTAATCAGGCTGGCATCAGTGCATTTAATAAAGGGGACTATCAAGAAGCGGAAACGCATTTTATCCGATCACTCGGGTTTACAACGAATTTCAATATGACAGATCCACGGCGAGCGACGAGTATCAATAATCTCGCGACGCTGCATCACAAACAGAGTAAATTCGATGATGCAGTACCACTTTATTTGCATTCATTGGAATTGAATGAAAAGAACTTAGGAAAAAATCACCCCAATACGCTAATGAGCATGAATAATTTGGCCGAGTTATATAAAGATCAGGGAAAAATGTCCGAGGCGAAACCTCTTTTGGATAAAGCAATTAAAATGATAGAGAAATCGTCAGCAATTTCGTTGAATGATAAAGGGACACTATTCAATAACTTAGCAGAAATTAATAAATTTGAAGGAAATTTCAATGAAGCTGAAGAAAACTTTAATAAGGCATTGGTTACGTATGAAAAAGCTCTTGGACCACAATATTCACATATTGCGCTAATATATAATAATCTTGCTAGTTTATACCAATCTAAAGGTAATTTCGATAAGGCATTGTTGTTCTGCGAACGAGCATCGTCAATCTATGAAAATTTACTTGGTCCCGATCATCCAAGTGTAGCGGCTAGTATCAATAATCTGGCCTACATTTACAAAAATATAGGAAAGTATGATGAGGCATTGCCGCTTTATTCAAGGGCTCTGGCGATTGATGAGAAGGTATTTGGTCCCAATCACCCCCATGTTGCTATTGACTTAAATAATATCGGTGAATTGTATCGTGTTAAAGGCGATTATGAACAGGCTGAACCTCTTTTTGATCGATCCCTTTCTATTAGAGAAGCCACGCTTGGAGAAAATCATATGGATGTTGGTCAAAGCCTGAATAATCTCGCAGGGCTCTATGTTGAATTGGGTAATTATATCGACGCGGAATCCTATTATCAACGTGCTCTTAAAATTTTTAACGACGTCCTTGGAGGCGAACATATTAATGTTGCGGTAACATTGGAAAACTATGCGGTTTTGCTTAATCGGGTGGAACGCGAAATAGAAGCAACGGAGTATCTCGCACGAGCGAAGTCCATTAGAAATAATCGTAATACTAAATAGTACCTAAATTAATAGAAAAAATATGATGAATCAGCTCAATCATTTTTGTAGAAAAATGGTGCACCGGCTTCAGCATGATTTTTTTGAGAGATTAGGCAATAGTCAGAAGGTTGTGAGCTGTGAATATTCTTGTTATCGGTAGTGGCGGGCGCGAACACGCGCTTGCCTGGAAATTTTCCAAGAGTCCTCATGTTAGTAAAATCTATTGCTATCCAGGAAATGATGGTATTCTCGGTGCAGATATCTTGTCAATAGAATTAAAAAACGGAGAATCTCTTGTTGATATTGCAATGAGTCATAAAATTGATTTAACCGTCGTTGGACCCGAACACTATTTATGCGATGGGATCGTTGATCAATTTAGAGAGAAAAAATTAACGATATTTGGTCCTGATAAGAATGCTGCTCAGCTTGAGGGCAGTAAGTGGTTTGCTAAGGAGTTCATGAATCGGTATAATATACCCACAGCCAAGGCTCAGGTATTTACAAATGAATCGGATGCTATTGAATATGTGGAAAAAAATGGGGTTCCGGTAGTTATAAAAGCTGATGGCCTTGCAGCCGGTAAAGGAGTTACCGTAGCGATGAGTCCGCAGCAAGCCATTGATGCAATTCAGCATTGTTTTGAAGGAGCCTTTGGAGATGCTGGCTACGAAGTCGTTGTCGAAGAATATTTGGAAGGAGAAGAGGCCTCTATATTAGCATTTGTTGATCATCACACAATAAAGCCGTTAGCGTCTTCACAAGATCACAAACGATTGAATGACAATGATAAAGGACCAAATACCGGTGGTATGGGAGCATATTCTCCTGCACCAATTATAGATAAGAAAATGTGGCAACGTATTGACGAGTTGATTTTGCAGCCATTTCTAAAGGGCTGTCAGACAGACAAACTGGATTATCGGGGTATTATTTATGCTGGTATTATGCTAACAGAAGCGGGTCCTAAAGTTTTAGAATTTAATGTTCGTTTTGGAGATCCGGAGACCCAGGCGGTATTGTATCGAATGAAAAGTGATCTGGCTCAGGCAATGCTCATGACCATTGATAACAGATTGGCAGATTATGAGTTTGAATGGGAGGATCAAAGTGCTGTATGCGTTGTCTTAGTCTCAGGGGGCTATCCGGGAAATTATGAAAAGGGACATCAGATATTTGGAATTGAAGATGCTGAAAAAGTCGGCGTGAAGGTTTTTCATGCGGGTACCAAACGTGATAACGAGCACCTATCGAATTCAGGCGGGCGAGTTTTGGGAGTTACGGCAAAAGGTGATTCTTTAGATGAAGCTGTTAATCATGCCTATAATGGTGTGAAAAAAATTTCCTGGACTGGCATGTATTATCGGAGTGACATTGCTAGGAAGGCGTTGTAAAAAACAGTAAACAGTGATCAGTAAGCAGTAAGCAGTAAAATTTTTTAATTATATTCTTCTACCGTTCGCTATTCAAATTTCAGATGAGTATAACGATGATGAGCAATCAAATTACCACAATCTATAAGGTATTGCGGATTTTATGAAGGGAATATTGTTTATAGATAGTTCTCGTTATTTCGGGGATGAACAGAAATCAATGTTAGCTGTTATTGATCATCTTGATACGACAAAATTTCAGCCGTTTGTCTTATGTTCAGATAATTCCGATTCCGGATTAATTTCTAAGCTTACAAAAAATAAAAAGATTGTTTGTGAATTTATTAAGTTAAAATCGTGGTGCAGCGACAATGATAATTATTTTTCCATAATCACTGATTTATTTCAATTTAATAAAGTTGTAAACAAATTGGTGAAAGATTATGACATAGGCGTTGTCTTTGCCAACAATTACTATGCTGGCTTTCTGACCACGTTTTCTTTACCAACAAAAATGCCGCTGATTTTTAATCTAAGTCAGAAAAATTGTAGGAAATCAGCAATTTATCAAATTGTGAAACGATCTAAAAAAACATTGGTCATTTCCGAAAGTTTACGAAATTACTGGAATAAAACTTTAGACTACAAATTATCCGATAAACTGGAAACTCTAGCACCGGGATTTGATTTTGAAAATGCTAGCTTACAGCAATCACAATTTGAATTTCGGGATACTTACAATTGGGCTAAAGATGCGCATATTGTCCTGATGTTTGGTGATATGCTTCCAGAAAACCAACATGAATTATTACTACAGGCCTTATCCATTGCCCATCAAAAAGATTCGTCATTATTTGGACTATTCATAGGTAAAACGTTTGATAATGAAAGTTCCGATTATTTGAATTATTTGGTGCAAACAGCTCACGAGATGAATTTTCTCGGAAATGTTGCATTCATGGAGTTTGTGGACGAGTATGAATATTCCGTGATTGATGCATGCCATGTCGTTGTCTCATTAGCTGAAAATAATCCCTTTCCATCAAATCTCATTAAAGCACTTTCGTGTGGTGTCCCAATTGTCGATATTGACAACAAATGGGACAAGGATATTTTTAAGAAATGTAGTTCTGTTCAACGTGTTTCAGATGATCCCAAAGATATTGCAAACGGAATTAACCAGTGTATATCGGTCCTGGGAAAACGAAAAGACATCAGAGCTGAAGCGAAAGCATTTTCAAAACAGTACGAATTTGATCGATATTCTTCGAGACTTTTTGAGGTTATTGATCAGGTTTAACAAGGACCATTTCAATCGGATTTTAAATTGATAGTATAGGGATTTGAATTCTAAGTGGTTATAATTGCGATAAAAGTACATATTTAATGAAATCATTATCCTAGAGGAGCGTGCGTTTGTAGTTCCGTCTTCAGGCGGAAGTCTCCGATGAGCTTTAGCGAGTCGATAGGTGCCATAAACTCGCTGAAGCGTCGTTAAAACTTCCGCCTGAAGACGGGACTACAAACCTAACCCCGTCCGTGTT
>JAJFLO010000085.1 GCA_021772675.1 Verrucomicrobiota bacterium
TTTAACCGCTCTTACTTCTCTAGATCTTAGTAATAATCAAGTGACGAGTCTCGACTCGCTGAAGGATTTAACCGCTCTTACTTCTCTAGATCTTCGTTTGAATCAAATCACTAAAATATCTCCTGTACAGAATTTATTTAATTTACAAAGGCTTGATTTTTATGAAAATAAAATCGTGGATATTGCTCCGATAATGGATTTATCTAAGTTAATATTCCTGGATTTAGAGAACAATAATATTAAAAATATTGAACCTCTGGAACAACTACAAAAACTCCAGACATTAGATTTAAATAATAATCAAATCACTCACTTACCCCAATGGGTAGGTCAGTCAAAAATGATCATTGTCTTACGAAAACAAATTGCACATAATGATAAAGTTTTTAATTTGTATCATAATCCCATTGAAAATGTCCCTTTTGAGATCATGGATTTAGGTAACGATGTGATACGCGAGTATATGGCTACATTGGATGACCAAGCTAAACCGATTAATGAAATAAAAGTCATCTTTCTAGGGGAAGGTGCATCGGGGAAAACCTCACTTATGAAAAGTTTTTGCGGAGAAAAGTTTGATAAAAATGAGCCGCAAACCCATGGGATTAATATTAAACATCAGGACTGTGGTATTCATTTAAAATTGTGGGATTTTGGTGGACAAGATATCATGCACCATACCCATCAGTTTTTTCTGACCACCAAAAGTATCTATGTTCTGGTGCTTAATGCTCGGGAGAAAAGTACTGCTGAGTACTGGTTACGCATGATTGAAGTATTCGGAGGAGATTCACCTATTATTGTGGTGATGAATAAAATCGATGAAAACCCTTCTGCACAGGAAAACACAAAAGTCCTCACTGAAAAGTATCCTAACATCAAAGCGTATGTCCGTCTATCCTGTGAAAAGAACGATGGTCCCGTGGCATTTCGTAAAACTCTTATCACAACTGCGAAAAATCTCCTTCACGTCAAAACTCGTTGGGGAGCTGCCTGGCTTCTTGTGAAACAAAAATTGGAAGACATGAGGAATGGAATGAATTTGCAAGATTTTATCTCCTATGAAGCCTATCAAGCGATTTGTGAGGAAAGAGGCGTCCCTACTGAACAACAAGATATTTTGATAAAATGGTTGAATCGGTTAGGCATTGTCACCTATTTTGAAGACACGGGTTTAAATGAGACCAATGTGATTAACCCGGAGTGGCTGACTGATGCATTTTACGCCATCATCAACGATAAGACAGTTGCTGTTCAGTTTGGGATACTTGAATTAAAGCAACTACCGAAAATTTTGAATAAAGATCGTTATTCAAAGAGAAAATACGATTTTTTATTGAAGCTCATGATTAAATTTGAATTATGTCAGCAGATCAATGTCAGTACTTACCTTTTTCCTGATCTCCTCACTAAACAAGAGCCGGACTTTGAATTTGATCTACAAAACGCATTAAAATTTCGCTTTCAATACGGTTCATTTCTGCCAAAAGCCATTTTACCCAAATTCGTTGTCCGCCGATATCATCAGAAAAAAGGTGAATTATTATGGCGTTCAGGGATTGTTATTAACCATGATTTTCTGAATGCCTCGGCATTCATCCGCCTTGATGAAGAATTGGGAGAATTAAATGTATTTGTGGAAGGTGCTGATAAAAGGGGGTTTCTATATGATATAGTTTCAGAATTTAATAATATCCATCAATCTTTTCAGAGATTAAAATACGAGAAATTAATTCCCTGTATTTGTGTTAAATGTAAAAATCAACGCCAACCATTTTACTTTAATTATGACATGCTTACAAAAGCCTCTGAAAAAGGCCGAAAAGATTATCCCTGTAACTATTCGTTTGTTGATGTTCCAATCAGAGATCTTCTTGGCATTTTATATACCGAAAAAGATATTGAAGATATCATCACAGATTTTATTAATTCTCATCCATTGCAAATTAAAAAATATTTAGAATCATGCGATGTGGATTCATTTATTCAGTTCGTTAAATCACTTTTCGACAGTATTCCTTATCTATTAATTGGAAAAGAAGAAAAGTCTTATCACGTTCCTTTCCATATATTATTAAGATCAACTTATCATTCTCAGGCACGTGCAGAAGAGTTGCAAAATAAAGGGAGAATCGATAATATTGTTGAAACCGACCAATACATCTACATTTTCGAACTTAAGTACAACGCTTCTGCCAAAACCGCAATGGAGCAGATCCATGAACGGCAATATTATGACGCTTATTCTCAGTCCCCAAAACAAATCATGTTGGTAGGAATCAACTTTTCCAGTCAAGAGAGAAACATTAGTGACTATGTTTTTGAAAAAATGTAATGTCATTCCTGGTTATTTTTCCTGTAAACTGGCGGGTAAAAATAAGAAGTATATATGACTCTTTTTAAAGGGAGAATCAGGGTCATAGTTTCTTATTGATGTCAAGCCTTTTTTTCAAAATTTTGGCAAAAAAGTCTCCTCCTGCCTCAAAAATAAACAAAATTTTTTGAGCTATTTGTGATATTTATTTGTCGGCATATATAGACTATTATTTGTATTCATAATCACTCCTATTGACTGGTAACAGATTTGTTCGTGATGTGAGTGGCGTTGCCTGGATCTCTTTCAGTTAGAGATAGGGATAATCCATGCTGTATTGTACAACGAACTCGGGATTAAA
>JAJFLO010000086.1 GCA_021772675.1 Verrucomicrobiota bacterium
TCTTTGTCTAAATTTTTGGAAAGAACAATGGATTGACCCGACTTTGCACAATTTTAGGCCACTTAAGCATCAGATAATAGGCAAAATAAACTATTAGCCTTAAAATTTTTAAATTTTTCCCATCTAATTGGTTATAAAAAAAGTTGACTTTTTTTATAGATACCTAACAATTCTAATTTTGAGAGAGCAACCCCCATGGTGTAGTGCAATCGGACCTTAAACGAATGCCATTGGGGGCTGGGGTGCGCCGCTTATGTAGGGTAGAGCCTAAGTTTTCACCGGTAAACCGGTGGAATTTAGATACCACATTCAATTCTTATATCGAGATTCCCCCCCAAACCGTAAGTCAGTTAGTTTTTTCAATAAACATTGGATTGGACAAGAGAGTATCGCCTCCAAATTTCATGTAAAAGCGGACGTACTGTTTCTTTTCTAACGGGTCTATTTTTATTTTTTGGGATAATGAAAACGGTGAATTATTCATTGTCAATTGATGAACCATTCGCCCATTGAGTATGATAAAAACTTCTCCTATAGGCATCTTTGAGGCGGCGTTGCTTGTTTGCCATTCTCCAGATATAGATAACGATATTTCTTCTTCATCAGCAATCAATGTTTCTCCCATATTAGCTGATTTGTTCAACGATAATATCTTGGCTTCGTTAATAGACAAATGTCTTGTGATTCCTCCCATAATTGCATAGGATTTACCATCCTTTAGCGCATTGAGAATTTCACGTTTGTTTTTCTGGCTAACTTGAACCACCGTTAAAATCAGATCCAGAGGCCGGTCCATATGATAATCAATTTCTCCTATGATAACCGGACGAACCGTTCGCGTTCCCTGACAATACTGTCGCAATATTCGATCCCAGGTTTTACCCGGAAGATATGCTGTAATCGCATCACCATAAAGACCCGCCAAACCATTGTGTCCCTGTGTACTTTCAACGTCGTCTAGGTAAGGCAATGAATGTAATATTACCTTTCCAAATTTGTTAAACAGGAACGGGCCATATTCTCCTTTCATTTCCATTTCTGGATGAGACCAAAATGCCAAAGCATTATTAGAATTAACGTAGTTAATCAAATTCTGAAATGGTTCCAGTTTATTATTTTTATATTGACTATAGCGGGTTACTGAAAATGGTCTGTTGTTTATAAAATAAAGTGCCGAAATGAGAAAAATAATCGATCCTAAAGCAATTTTTGGTTTTTCGTAAATGGAATATGAATGCCCTTGATGATCATGATATTTTGTAATGCCTTTCTGAATTATCCATATACTGAGGACAATGAATGGGAAAGGCAGCCATTTTAAGATGGAGTCGGGAAATTTCCATCCAATTGGGTTATTATGGATGGTAGGTAAATTGTGATAGAATTTAGCATCCTCGCTACCCAATACCGTAATTTGTTGGCTCCAGCGGTTGCCAACGATTGGTGGATTAAATAGGGATCCTGTCCATTCGTAAATCGGGGCAACATCAGCTCCGGGAATAAGGAAAATATCTGGAAATTGATTCTGAGTAGACTTGATTTCCTGTAGATAATTTTCAATGCCAAAAGTTTTAATGCTTCGTCGTTCCTTAGCATATTTCAATATATTGCGAAACGGCGGTATTCCGTATTCTCCAAGTACGATAAATTGGTCAGTAAATACTAGGAATTCGATATCTTTTTCTCGGGCAATTTCGGCAATATCGCGAACACTGTTTTTCCCGGCACTCATATTTGTATTGATTCTAAATGCTCCGCGGACCCATTGATTGTCATTTTCGGAATTAGCTGAATGTATCAAAAATAAGAATAGAGCTATCAGGTATTTAATTGTCATTTTCGTAATGCACATATTGTTAGAGGATTCATAGCAACCCAGAAATATATTTCGTCTTTTAAAAATCCGTTTATAGTATTCCATTGGGCAACCGGTTTGTCTATAACGCATAAGGCTTACCAATTTTTTGGAGTATATAAACCTCCTTTCGGAAATTAAATTCGGGTTAAAATTCCGAATTTCTACAGTATTAATTTTTTGGTAAATTTTAATAATACGACCGTATTGACTCAATTTTTTAAAATGGGTGTCGATATATACAATCATTAATCGTTGACATTGTATCATTATCCACAACATTATGCATTTTGCAGGCATAATTTTAACCGAGCAATATTTAACCCTATGTCTTAAATGAATAGTGAACGTATAACATTAATCGATTTTTCTAAAGTTCCTAAGTCTGAATTACATGGTGAATTGAACATCCAGAAGTTTCCTTTTCGTATCGGCAGAAAACAAACCCGGTTTGATGCACCGAATGCGTTTGGACTGATAGAAAATGATCTGCTGCTTATGGAGGAAAAGCAACCGTTTCAGGCTTCGAGATCACATGTGGAAATAGGTTTTAGTGGCGGTGCTGTTTATCTTCGGGATTTGGGAAGCGCTAATGGGACATTAATAAATGGAATGAAGATTGGAGGTGGGCGCAGTGGGCCTGCAACATTTTTACTGGAGAAGAAGGAAAATATAATACAAATTGGCAAGAAAAATTCTCCTTGGCTTTTTCAGCTGAATGTTCCACAAGAGGGGCGCCGATACCGAATGGTTGTTGCCGATGATGAACCGCAAATGAGACATGTTATCAAAACACTGTTTGAACATGAATATGATATCATTGAGGCACAAGACGGTGAAGAAGCACTTGAAATTTGTTTGAGAGAAAATCCAGATATTGTAATATTAGATTGGCAAATGCCAAAACTTGAAGGTGTAAGTGTCTGTAAACACTTAAAATGCAATTTGAGAACATCCCATATTCCAGTGGTAATGCTAACTGGCAGAAAAGAAGGGGTTGACCGGATTATGGGAATCGAAGCTGGTGCAGATGACTATATAATAAAACCTCCTGATTTCGAGGTATTTCAAGTCAGAATAAACGCATTACTTTCTCGAATGTTACACTTTCGTGACTTTAACTGGCTGACCGGACTCACTAGTGAAACTGCGTTTTGTAACGAAGTGAATCGTCAGTTGAAAAACTGTTCAAACAGTAAAGATTTTGAATTTTTATTTATTTCAATCCAAAATTTAGGCATTGTTCATAATAAAAACGGAGATAGGTCTGCCGAAGAATTTATAAAACGTATTGCAGAAGTGCTATGGAGTGAATCCCTAAAGGCCGAACAAACTGCTGTTGGTCAATTAAGAATCGGACTATGGAGTCTTTTCACGCTAGCAAAAAATAGACGGGCTTTGGAGAGATCACTCAAAGATAATCTTACAAAAGTATTAGACAACTCACCAATTCGATTTAAAATAAAAAGTCAAAGCGCAAATAAATTTACAAACTTTTATGATGTCTGCAATATATTATAGTCGAAATGGAATTGACTGGAAAAACAGCAATTATTACAGGTGGGGCAATACGTATTGGGAGAGCGATTACTCTGGCACTGGCTAAAGCTGGATGTAATGTTTTCATTCATTTTGGTTGTTCATCAGACGATGCCGAAAAAACGAAATTAGATGCTCAGGCGTTTGGCATTGAAGCAGTTTCTTACCCTGCAGACTTAGCGGATGAGGATGAGACAAATTCAATTCTTCCTGAAGCTTTAAAAAATTTCGATTCTATTGATATTCTGGTAAACAATGCGGCAATTTTTCCTGAAAATGATACCTTCAACAGTATTAGTACTCTCGCCTGGAATAAAGTTTTTGACGTCAATTTACGCGCTGCTTTAAATTTGTCTAAATCGTTTGCAAATCAGCTTCCAAATGGCATACAAAGAAAAATTATAAATATTGTTGACGCAAGAATATTTCGTCATGAGTCCGACCACCTTGCTTACCGTTTATCAAAAAAATGTTTATGGGAACTTACGAATATTCTTGCGCTTGAATTAGCACCGCATATCGCCGTAAATGCTCTTGCTCCGGGCGCGATTTTACCTCCTCCCGGAAAAGATTCTGAATATCTTGAACGGATTGCAAGTAAACGAATACCCTTAATGAAATATGGAAATATGAATCAAGTGATTCGTAGTGTACTGTACCTCTTGGACAATGATTTCATTACTGGCGAAACGATAAAAATTGACGGTGGAGAATACTTATGATTTTTAGCAAAAATTCAATAAATTTACTAATTAAATCTAATGGATAAAATAATAATTAAGAATTTATTGCTTAGAGGAATTCTCGGAATTAATCCAGAAGAGCGTGTTAAGAGACAAGATATACTTATCAACGTCATTTTATTTACAAACATAAAAAAAGTGGCTGCATCTGATGATGCGGATTATGCAATTAATTATAAGACGGTAAAAAGCAAAATTATTGAGCATGTGGAAGCGTCTTCAGATTTCCTAATTGAAAAGCTGATTAGTGATTTAGCAAAAATGCTACTACTTGAATTTCCTGAAATTGAAAAGGTAACCTTAAAGGTTGAAAAACCAGGGGCTCTAAGATTTGCAGAATCTGTTGGGATCGAAATTGAACGAACTCTGGACGATTTCTAAACTTATATATCTTTCTTATTAACCAATGAACACTGTTTATATACTCCTTGGATCTAATGTTAATAAGGAAGAAAATATTGTAAGAGCTATCTTATTGCTTGGGAAAATGTGCCGAGTAAAGGGATTTTCTTCCGTATATGAAACATCTCCAGCAGGAATGATTGATCAACCAGATTTTTTTAATGTTGTAGTGGCCCTGGAAACGGAAATGGATGTATCAACGCTTAAATCAGACGTGTTGAATATTATTGAAGAAAAATTGGGCCGCATGCGGATTAAAAATATGAAGAATGCGCCGCGTACGATTGATGCCGACATTATTTTATTTAACACAGATGTATTCGATTATGATTCCGAACATCATATTCCTGATCCAGATTTACTAAAATTCTCACATATTGCGATTCCAATGGCTGAGCTTTCTCCTGAACTAAAACATCCAGAAACCCGTGAAACAATGAAATCAATCAGTGCTAGATTGATAAATAAAGAATCTAAAGGATATGATTCGAATACTTCAGTAGTGAAACGTCCAGATATCATATTTGAAAATTTTATTGATTAAATTATCAATTGTATTAGGTTGATGGAAATTGAAAAACTACACAAATAGTATTAACGCGAGGTCTGACTATGAATTCCATATATAAATTTCCGTTGAATATAAACGCATCCATTGAAATCGACATGCCGGCTGGTGCACAAATTTTGACTATCGAAACGCAAAATAATGAACCGCAGATGTGGGCGCTTGTGGAAACTTTGGAGGACCCGGAGATTCGTTTCTTTAAGGTTGTAAGTACTGGGGATCCGATTGATTGTGAGGGAGAGTTAGTTTATCTGGGTTCATTTATTATCGATGATGGCCTTATACGACATGTTTTTGAAGAAATTGCTCTTGTCGATGAATTCCAAGAATAGTAACGAAGAAATTGATATATCAATTCTTCGCACTTTATAGCGTTGATTTTTCACCTATTTTGCAGCAGTAGTTTTTCGCAATGTAAACCAAGCTTGTTTTTTAACCCACGACGGTGCGTCTTGAGATTCAGCAAGCTTTTCTAATGCCGGTGCAAATATCGATGATATTTGATCCATTTTTGCAATCATATAGGCTGCCGCCCAGCGGCGTTCCCAAAAATTTTTTTTGGTCACTTCGTTCGCCATTTCGTTTACAGTCCCGATTGGATATAAGCTGTCGAACAAGTATTGATATTCAATTTTGCAATGATTTCTTTCTCCGATTGTTGTAATTGCACCGGCTACATACGTTTTTAAGACTTTATCCATGCATTGCTTGAAATCATTTTTCAATTTTAACTCAATTTTTGAAGATTTTTCACTGACTTCGGATAGTGCCCTTAATAAAAAAACCTTATTCACTTTATCATATTCTGAATTATAAGTCTTGAGTAGTTCTTCTGTAACCGGTTGCGCTAACATACCCAATAGTTCTGAACGATATGCTGCCAGTCGTCGTGTATAACGACTGGTGGACATTAGATCTTTCTTGATTTTTGGTAAAGAATAATCAATGTCAGATCTAATTTCATTAATTCTTAATGGTGTAGGTGGAGGTTCTTTTAAATTTCTCCAGTCTAAGGCGTAGGAATCTGAATATGATACACAGGAAACCAAAATCGGAATTAGGATGACGATAGCAAATAAGTAAGTGAAGTTCTTAATACACATGATTTTGGATTTGAATAAGTAATTGGGCAAAAATGAGCAAAAATAAACTAAATATTTCGACATCCTTTTTCACTGTATCTTTAATCGATGTTGAATCATAAAATCCTCAAAATTGCCAAGCTATTCCTGTGGTTTTATTTAATCACATTGGTAAAACCCACAGCAAAATTGATCACTTTATTTTTATCCAGTTACTTATTAGAAAAAATCTTTTCAAATTTTGAAATATGATTCACAGATGTCGCGACAATTAGCTTACTTATAAACGAAGTTAAAATCAATCGTACTTTCGGTTATTGAATTTACTAAATCTGAATTTTATATTCTCTAATTAAAGATTCACGATAAATAAATCTACGTCATTCGTTTAATATTCATAATCAAGTTAGAAAATTGAATTGGCAGTAATTAAATGGTAAACATCATCAAAGCTATATATCTCATCGTTATTTCCTTAATTTTTTTTATTAGCGGCAATTTCAGCTTTGCGGTAATTCCTGAAGAAGTCGCTGCGTCATTAGAAGAGCAAATAAATATTCAGCTCGATGCTGCTGCGAATGATTTGTTAGACAACCAAAGGCTTTGTAAAGAGTTATATTTTCCCTGGCCGTTAACCTCTCCGGAAAAAAACGAGGAAAAACTTCAAAAAGAGATTTTGAAGTTAGTAAAACAACGGTCGGAAGAGAAATATCCCATTACTCTTAAAGAACAATATAAAGAAGATGCAATGCAACAGTATAGGCTTTATAGAATCGGTGGTGATGAAGATCAAATAGCCGTAAAATTGAAGAGCGGTGAAGTTATCGAAGGATTTTTTGCGTCGAGGAATAAAAACGAATTAATGATTGGTCGAAGGAAGATTTCTATATTTGATTTGGATGATGAAGAACTGGCTCATTTTAATCAAAATACGAGAGAATTGAAGATCAGTCAATACGTCAGAGGTAAATTAGCAGAGCTGAAAGAAAATAGACTTAATTACGGCGAAAAGATAAAAGAAGAAATTGCAACAAACCTTTACAAACAATATGGATACATCCAAATGGATAACACCTGGATTGCAAAGTCGAATTTCATTGATAAAAAACTAATTGAAAGAAAAGGAAAATTAAAAAAGAAATTAAAACCATTATTGAGAACCAGGCTATACTATGAAAACGGATATGTTTTATATAATGATGATTGGATAACAATTGATGAGCTCAGAAAAATCCAACTAATGTTAAAGGAACAAAGCCAACTGCAGAATGAGCAACAAGAAAATGAACAGCAAACAATTGAGAAAGGAGAATCAGAAGATGAAGAAGGAGGACTCTGGGACTAGCGATCTACCGATTTCAAAGGAACTTTTAGATATTTTGGCTTGTCCAGC
>JAJFLO010000087.1 GCA_021772675.1 Verrucomicrobiota bacterium
GCCCTAATCTCTGCTCAAATAAGCCGATTAACTCAATTTTACAACTCAGTGAATGAAAATTCACTTTCATTGTGAAATTTTCTCTAATCAATTTATTATGAGCGAGTTAAGTGCTCTCGCGACGAATCGCATGAATTAATCTGGTTAAGTGCCTCTAAAATACATATTGATTTATAAATTTTAAGATTTTTACATCTCCCAAAAGCCTGTCCCCTGTCAGCGGCTACCGAAATCATGAGTCAACCCAAAAACCAAAACTGGTTATTAACCGTAGCATATAAGGGTACGGGTTATTCGGGTTGGCAAATCCAACCTAACAATATCACGATTCAAGAACACATCGAACAGAAACTTTCTCATTTATTCTCGTGCGAAGCCAAAATATTTGGGTGCAGCAGGACCGATGCCGGTGTTCATGCTCTTGCGCAGATGGCAACTTTCTTTCCGCCCGTGCATCCTCCCATTAAACCAGAAAATGCATTTATAGCAATGAATAATGCATTACCTAATGATATCCGTATTCAAAAGATCGAACTAAAGCCTGATGATTTCCACGCCCGCTTCAAAGCTGTAGGAAAAACGTACAGTTACGTCATTTACCGGGATCGGCTTCTTTCGCCATTTATGGGAGATTTATGTTGGCATGTGTCCGAAAAAATCAATATTGATATCCTAACCGATACCGCATCGTACTTAGTTGGAAAACATGATTTTACAACGTTCTCCGCTATATCAAATGCACCTGATATCAATTACGTTAAAGAAATTTATAGTATTAAGGTAAACTCATTTGGGAAATTCGTCGTCATTTCGATAACTGGAAACAGTTTCTTATACAAAATGGTGAGAAGACTCGTTGGTTATTTAATTAAGGCAAGTACGAAAAATAACCTTGAAAACCCTGAAAAAATTCTCGAATCAAAAAATAGAAACAGTGGATTTGACACAGCGCCACCGCAAGGACTTTATCTGGAAAAAATATTTTATTCAAAAGAAGAATTGAATAATTATGACTTAACTGGGTTACCGTTTCTTTCGTTTTTGGATAAAATGCCATTAAGTTAGGGAGTTATTGGTTTCTGGATTCAAATTTAGTTAAAGAAGATACGGAGATCCATTGTTTTGAGAATAAGCAATGCCAAAACTAAACCTCAGAGTCAATGCGAAATCAGCAATTATGGGTGAACGTTTCATTTGATAAAGTCACATAACAATTCGTATAATTCTAGCCTGAATAATTCATCAGTATTCTGCTGCGAGCCCTAATCTCTGCTCAAATAAGCCAATTAACTCAATTTTACATCTCAGTGAATGAAAATTCACTTTCACTGTGAAATTTTCTCTAATCAATTTATTATGAGCGAGTTAAGTGCTCTCGCGACGAATCGCATGAATTAATCAGGCTAGGTATCTTGGATAAAGCAATATATATGTCGAAGCGCTTGTTGGGCATCGCGCCGCGGCGGATGAACTCCAACAGACATATTGCCATGTCAGTGCACTTCTCAGAGTTCACCCATAATTACCCAAGCGGAATATATTAACATAGAATTCATTCTGAAACCTGAACACTGACATCTGACACCTAAATATAATTTTAATAGAAACTTCATGAATGAAGTAGGTTAGATATGCTTCGCAATAAATTATTAAATTCCGACGACACAAAATTATTAAACCAATGTCGAATTGAATCATTCCGGGCTTCTGGTCCAGGAGGTCAGCATCGAAATACAACCGATACAGCAGTACGCATCACACTAAACAATAGCAATATCAGCACTTATGCAACAACACACCGATCACAGCATCAAAACAAAAAGGAAGCATTAAAAAAACTAAGATTAGAAATTGCTTTGTGCATCAGGGATGAGAATGCCCCATCATGGTCGGATACCTGGTCTATTGGGAAAAAAGACAAACGTTATCCATTTTTTATCGCCACCATATTAGATGCCTTCTTAGCTGCTGAATGGAAGATTAGTGTTGCGGCAATAATTTTAAATATAAGTACTGGCAAGCTGAACAAAATATTATCATCAAATAGTCATCTCATGAAAAAAATTAATCAGGAACGCACAAAGCTCAATTTGAACCCCTTATCTGTTTCAAAGTAAAAACTTCACACTTTTGCGTCTTCGCGAGAATCAAATATTAGTTTGTATCATGTATAAATTCACAGCTACCATTCTATTTATATTCATTACCTTCAGCGGAAACATCTTTTCCGATGATGAAATCCATAACAGCGCGTTGACGTCACAAACCAATGAAATCAAACTATTAAGTAAGGAGATTCATCGATTATTCAGCGAATTAAACAAAGATAGACAGGTACCCATTATTACAGCAAAACGATTAAAACGAATCATCGATGATCCCAATCTGATTCTCATCGATGTTCGAAAACCAGCCGAATATAATGTATCCATATTACCAAATGCCATTACTCAACCTAAATTTGAAAAAAAATATGCCAATAAAGACTTATCAGATAAAAAAATTATTGTATATTGTACTATCGGTGAGCGTAGCGGACGCTATGTCCAGAAAATGAGAAAACGCTATCCTAACATGTATAATTTAATTGGCGGTATTTTATCATGGAGTCTGGAGAACGGAGAATTATACAAAAAAAGTACGTCAGGAAAACTGGTCCAGACAAATGACGCTCATACTTACAACAAAGAATGGAATTATCTAAACCCAACTTATAACGCGGTGTACTAAATGAATAACGCTACTATTTTTACAGAATTTTCTGATTCCTCACGCATTTGGATATACGGATTTGAAACCCCATTAACTCCCGATGACTCCAACCTAGTTAAAAATGAACTGAATAAATTCATGACACATTGGAATGCCCATGGCATTCCTGTTCAGGGAGGCTTTACTATTGTTCATGATATTTTTGTCATATTATGCGCGGATGCCAATCAGAACGTCTCTGGTTGTTCAATTGATTCAAGTGTTCAGATATTTAAGTCACTAAAAGAAAATCATTCACTTAATGCGTTGAACTATGATCTTGTATACTATAAAGACAATAACTACGTGAACGCCATATCGCGCAATGAATTTCAACAACTTATCAATAATGACGAAGTCAATCAAAATACAATTGTCTTTAATAATACCATACAAAACTTGAAAGAATTTCAGGATGACAAGTGGGAAGTACCATTAAGCGAAAGTTGGCATTTCAAGGCTTTTCTAAAGACATCTGATTTAGCGATTATTTCGAAGATGTAAGATCAGAACCAATAGAGCCACTTGTAAAACCATCTTTACAAGTGGCTAATTATCAATATTTAAACGCCCTAAATCGATAGCATTCCCGGATACCGTTTTAACCTAACCTTAGAAATAGGGAAGATACTCATCACCCAATTGATATTCAACATGTAATGAAATGTGAATTGGAGTAACGATTATTTTTCCCGGGTGTATATGATTTCCATGGCTTTGTATTCATTCCCTGTAGCCATATCTGGACCATACATCACATAAGAAAAATGATCATCATCAATGATTTTGGTGATTGAACGAAATTTGGATTCCTGACGAAACGGACAAGTGAACGATCCCTTCTCCAATAGTGACTTTTCTTTAGTATCAAATTGGCCGGTACCTTTCATAATCCCGGTCCCCATACTATCGATCCAAATGGAATTATACTCCTTTTTGGCGTTATCATAACCGATCATTCCCATACCTTCAAACGGCTGTCCCATGGCTATACCTTTGACCATATGTTGCACGAAACGCTTGCCCATAATCCAATGAATATCGGATGTTCCATGGGATATTTCCGGTTTCTCGTTCGGTGACATCCACCATTTTACTTCGTGTTTCCATTTGCCTTCGAGGATATTAAGATGTTCATGATGTTTTCCCGGTGTTGCATATTCTTGCATCATGCGCATCATTTTCTGCTTGTCGCCGGCAGTGCCGCTGCCCTCCCGATGTTGTTTCTGCGAATGCGACCCCTCATGCGAGTGTTTGGAGTGGGAGCCTTCGCTTTTCGATTTTGAATGAGATCCTTCATCACCCGCAAAATTGGTAAATGAAGTTAATGCACTTACACCTAAGGCCAGGCAAGTAGACAATACTGATTTTTTGTTGAGTTTATGTTTCATTATTTGGTCCTCTTTTAATTGTTGACATATACTTTTTGTGAATTTATTACAGAACTCGAAGTTTTATGTAGAAAATTAATCAACTACCCTGCTCATGCTACGGTGTCTGTAGCTCATTAAAAAACGATTGCACTCGCCGCAGCCGAATACTGTCTAATTGACAAGTATGAGACAGTTCACTTCTGGCGAGAGTGCTCAGCGCGCACGGAAACCCTCGATGATTCAAACCCGTAAACGGGTTAAAAACTAATAAGTTTAGATGATCCTCGGTGTTTTTTAAACTCGTCATTGGAATTAAATTCCAAATTCGTTACTAATAATCAATATTTTCCAAAGAATATTTCCTATGTGATCATAGCCTGATTAATTCACGCGATTCGTCGCGAGAACACTTAACTCGCTCATAATAAGGCGATTAGTGAAGAATTCACCGTGAAAGTGAATTTACATTCACTAAGATGTGAAGTCGAACTAAACGTATTATTTGAGCAGAGAATAGAGTTCATAGCAGAATACTGGTGAATTATTCAGGATGGAATGTATAATCATTTGGAATCAGTTAATTGAAAATCAAATGTTGAAATTTCAAGCATGGCTTATTCCAGTTTTTATGCAAAAAGCAACGATTATCGATTGGGTTTGAGCTAACCTAACCTGGATTATTCATAAAGTTTTATGATGAGAGTTATTAGATTGCGTGAAATCAATGAGTTATGAATATCGTTTGCGTGCAGGCTTCCAGCTCATAGAGCCTACAGCTCGGAGAGAATAGTGTTGAAAATCCGCCGTGGTGGAAACTATTTCGAACCCAAAAATCTTTAGAACTCGTTGATATTATGTGATATAACGACACGCAATAGAAAGTTTATGCATAATCCAGGCTAAGTCCTTGAGCAACATTAATGTACAAATTTTATGGCAAAAAAATCAAAAAAATTTGGGATGCTTCACAAGATAGTTTACACTTTTGAGTATGCTGTGATAGAAAATACAAAAAAATAATATCGAATATCGAACAAGAAATGTCGAATCATGAAGTTTTTTCCTTCGTCATTCATAATTCCTTGTTCGACATT
>JAJFLO010000088.1 GCA_021772675.1 Verrucomicrobiota bacterium
ACTGTGGTAATATCGTTTAAAAAGTGTATTGCTAATAGCGTACAGCCATTTCCCAACAAGAATATTAAAGTAATGTAATTGTTCCTTCTGCTGTATATTTGTTCTTTTAAAAACTCCAACATATTATACTTACCTTTCCTAAGTTAGAGCTCATTCGAAAACGCTCTCAAATTCCCGCACAAGTGAATTCAAATGGACTCTTATGCATAAGCATATTTTTGATGTTTAAGTCAAATTCTTCGCTTTTAATTAAAGAGTTGTGACTATTTGGATTGCTAACTGATCATTTTTCTGTATAGCCGAATGAAATTTTTAGATACACAATTTCTGATATTCAGACGGAACCTACCAACAGTGAACGGTTGCAATTGTTCTGATGCGACATTTGAAGTTAACGGAATTTGAAGTCAAACTTTACTTATGTTTTAATGTCCTATTTTTAATTGATAATAACGTTAGAGATTGATTTTATTCGCAATGGACAAACTGTTAAAATTATTTTTAGAAAGAAGTATGCCATTAAAATATATTTTTTCTTAAATTGTTTATAAATAAATAATTACACGATTTCGGAAGTGCCTATTGACCTTGTGAGATTTCGATATTTATGAAATTTCATAAGTCCAATTATGAAATATCGTTAGTTTGGTCTCGATATTGCGAAGGCTATCTATTTGGGGGTAGGACAAAATCAGGAATTATGTTTATAAAAAACAATTGTTGAATGGAGAAGAATTCGAATCATTTTATATTAACCCGCGTTGTCGTCGAATTTTCTCACAATAATAACGGGAAATAAAACAGTAAACGCGTTTTTCGTCAGAACTGCGGAGTACACTTGCTATCTTGAATTCAAAACTCTCTGCTACACTGTTGTATCTTACGCAATTTAAGCGTCTTAACTCGTATTCGGAATTCGCTGTGTCTCGACACAGTGTCATCCGCCATCCTTTGTCAAAATATTAAAATTACGTAACCTACGCCGCATCATTATAAAAACTTGTGAGAAATCAGTGCTAAAAGACGAACAAGACAGGCAAATCCATAGACCTTGACTATCAGTGGTCTATGAGTCCCAATAGATTCTACGTCAGAGATATTGCAGAGTTTGTGAATTTATCAATCATGATAAGATTTGGAGTCTAAAAAATCGATAGTGGAGATGTTAAACGTGTTGGTATAGAAAAATATATTAATTGTTAGTAGATAGCGTCCAAATTACCCAAAATTCATACGGTTTTGTTGCGAAAGTGCTTAGTTTGCTTCAGATCAACTACTTATGAAGGTTTTGACGATGAATAAATAGTAAACTATTGGTTCTTCATAAGTCATTTAAGTGGAGCAAAATGTGTGCTTGTAGTAGAAACAGGATGAATTAATCAGATTAGTATTTTATACACCAAACGATGCTGATATTTTTCGGACGGGTTTCGTCAGCACCAGTTCCTTGAAAACGTCCGTGGTCAGAACTGGACGCTCCCTGATTTTGAGAATCTTCAAAAATGGCTCTAGGCGAAGGCATATTCCTTCCCCTAATCTCTGTCATAAAAACTCGATATTTGTTGTCAGCATTATCGCTAACGGTTGATCCAATTGTTTGGGCTTCACCATAAATAGGGTGTTTATGCTTTTTTATTGCGTCTTTCTGTAGTTCACCGACTTTTATGTTTTTTTCCACGCCTCGTAAGAATCGACCTCGTAAATCTGGAAGTTGAACTAGATTATCCCCAATGTTATATCCCAATTCAGCCAGGATGGCCATAAGTGGGGTGAATTGAGGGTTAGGTTTCTGATCCGCCTTGAATTCAGGGGTATTGGTAATGGTTTCACCGTTACATATCAGCCAGCCTTCCGGCGGTTTATTTGGGTTACAGAAAAAGGCAGAAACTGTACCTGGCGGTACCAGATCGGTCAACCGGAGGTTGATGAATTTGTCGATTGATTTTGTAGATTTTGAAAATGTTTTTTCAATCTCTTCACCCATTTTTTCAAGTTTGGCCATTTTCTCAAATTCAATAACGTCTGTTCGACTTTTTAGTAGAGCAACATCACCCTTTAAAGTTTCTGTGGCTGTGACGACGCTTTGGGTAATGGGTCTTATAATCTCCCCAGCAGCGTTACTCATTGAATTTTTCAACTCAGGCACAGCCTTCTTTTTTACATTATCTACGATATAATCGATAAATTCTTCTTTAACGATTTCTGTGGATAACGCCGATGCGGCTTGTTCTTTGGCTAACCTCTTCAAATTGTCTTCAACCGATTCAATTGCTGAATCAGATACAGCTGAACTTATCATCAGATTTATGATGATAATAACAATTAGGGAGACGCCCAAAATAGCTCCTAATATCTTGTTCGAAAGATTAAAAATTGCCACTATTTCTCCTTTTTGATCCTATGCTGGGTTTGTCCGATGTAACTGAATTGAAGTTTTCATCATTTACCTTGAATTTAGTACATCTTTATAAACTTGATTCCCTATTGAACGAAAGGAATCGTAGTTTCGTACAATTCGCATTGTTCAAAATTCAATGCCTATACGCATTATAACATATAACTAGTGCCTCTTGCAAAAGTCGATTTTAACCGTGTTACCAACGCATGTTCGTTAGATTCATCAGATGATCAGTTACGTGCATACTAAAAGGTATGTACTGACTTATCATCTGATGAAGATGACGATCATCCGTCGCAACCCCTTGGGCAACAATCTTTTTTGGCTCACAGGTGATTTTGAGGAGTAGGTACGATACGTATGCATCGCACGCAACGCCTCAAAATCATCTGTGCATCCAAAATAGAATGACGCGCGGTCAAATATACTTTTGCAAGAGGCTCACTATAATTAAATAAATTCTTTTGATCCACATTAACCTGATTAATTCATCCGGCTTCTATTGCGAGCGCATATCTCTCTTCATCTAAGCGAGTTATGAAGAACCCGAATACTGGAAATAGTTTCCACCACGGCGGATTTTCAACACTATTCCGTTGCCTTCTGAACCTCCATAACTCATTGATCCAAGCTAGGCACTCTCGTAACGAAACCGCATGAATTAATCAGGCTAAATGAGTGTGTATTCAAAATGTGAGTGGCAGATAGTAGATCGGCCATTCCTGG
>JAJFLO010000089.1 GCA_021772675.1 Verrucomicrobiota bacterium
CTTCGGCTCAGGTCGATGAAATAGCTGCCTAATCGTTGAGTAATCCACTTATTGCAGTATTTTTTAAAGTCGTGGTATGTCTTCGTCGCATCAATGGATAAAAAAGTGTAAAATAAAAAAGAGACGCTATGAAGCGTCCCAATAATTCTTTATAATTTTCGTAATCTCTTCTAATTTCTAATCTTATTGGAGCGCCATTATGCCCCTCAACTTTCAAGTTAATTTCACCACTCTGGTTATTTTCGAACCAAATACTCTTTGGTTCACCTAGAACATCTTTTCTGCCAATATTTGTTGCATCCATTGTCCAGGTAATTTCACAATCACCCGCATGATTCTTGATATCGATCAATAAATCAAAGGAAGTATAAAGTAGTGGAGGATCATCAATCTTTTCAAACAGTTTTTTGGTTTGGAGAATTTTATCCTGTTTGATAAGCTGTTCATTTGTCCAGATTTCACGAAACCTTTTATTGATTGTTGGTTCTTGCAACTCTGAAGGCAAAGAAGGATTGCGCTGATCAGTTAAATTAGGAATTCGGCCCTTGGTCAATTTCGGTGGATTTAGAAGATATATAATAGTGAAAACCGCTAAGGCACCGCCTGCACGAATCACGATTTCTTTCATATTAGATTCAAATTCGAGAAACCCAGGAAAAATGGCTCCAACTCCCGCTCCTGCAAGAGCTAGGATAACTCGGAATATAAACATTGCCTCAGGCGGAATTTTGCGAGGATCAGGTCTAGTTATAATGTAAACCGCAACTCCAAATAGGGCTGAAATAAATAAGAATCCAAAAATTGTAGCTAAAACGAGCTGGACTGTCATAAGTTTTTCAAAGTTCGGCTAACTTCTATGATCACCTATCTCTATGGAGTGCAGCAGAATAGAGATTAGAGTGAATCAATTTGTTAGCTCTTTTTTAAGCTCGTTGATCTTTGGAGTTCTACCTTTATTCTCGCCCAAAGCCTCCAAGCGATTAATCTCTCTTTCGATATTGTGCTTTCGTCGCACCAAATTTTCCCGAGCCTGTTCCGAGTAGGCGAACGACCGCTCCCTGCAATCTTTCTGAAGGTTTGCCCACGCCTTTACGTCGTCCTTCTTGGGGACGGCAACCTTATATCCCAGGCAAAAACATTCTTCCTGGCATGAGATACAGTTCGGACTCTGCTGTGATGTTTTCGGGTATCTGACTACCGTTCGACATCCAAAGCATACCCAATTGTAATTACTCGCCGACATGTGAGTTTTCCTTAGCTAACGCTAAGATCAGGCGCGGCGACTAGCCGTTGCCTGAATCGTTTTGATATCTGTTTTAAGTTTTAAATTCATACGGGTTAATATTGGACTTACTGGAGTTTTTTGCGAATCGTTTCCGACAGGATAGGATTCGTTTTTGATCAACCTAATCGGGGATAGGAACTGGATAAGTTTTTCATCCAATTCGTTTCCACGCTGGTCTTTGCCCACTAAACTGTTGATGAACCAGAATTCTTTCAGATATCGTCTTGAATGAGTCATATCCAATACCGGACAACTCTGATTGCAAATATCTCGTCAATGGCCGCTCTGTTGACCTAAAATCGGGCAGGATTATTGGATATTGACTCAATTCGTTTGTTCGGTATTTTCCAGTACAATGTTTTTTGCCTCTTTCCAAGCACGTTTGAAGTGATACTCATGATACACATGAAAAATATCATCTTTCCTTTTTGTTTGTCGAACAATCAGCCCAAAGGACGAATAAGCTGTCCTCATATATGGGTATGGATTCAGTAGCATATGGCTGCTTGTGGCAATTAAGAAACAAGTCGGTGGCGAGCGGAAAGTCTTTACGGAAATTTGCTCTCCGTACGCCTTCCGTAGTTGTCGAAGTTGGTGTTCTGTTTCGACAAGATCGTCTTGAATAGACTGTACTCTTACATTTTCATTCTCGGCCCGAAAGTGTAGGAACTCCGGATCTGTTAACAATAGTTGAACTGTGCAACCTGACTCAAGTCTACGTTCTAGCAATTCGTGGCCTGCGTCTCCAGAAAAATTTCTGAATCCCTCCATTGTCGAGGCAACAATATCTATTCGCTTAGGTTCTTTATCCCATTGACTCCGGAAACTAGTAAATGCCTCAAGTCGGTTACGAAATACACCAATTACACCTAGCTGTTGCTGCTCCGCAATATGAATTGCTTCTTGCTCCTGACTTCTTTGTTTTTCGACTACGGCAGCAATACCTTTAACCAGACGAGGTTTATCTCTTATTAATTCCGCCAACGCATTCTTCTTGAATTCGACGTACTCACTTACCATTGGAGCAAATCCATCTGTAGGAACACCTTCTTCATAGAAAACAAGGATTGGCTTGGCCAATCCATATGCCATTCCAAGTTCGTTCTGGATCCATGATGAATTGCCATCTAAAGTTATGATTGCAATGAGTAAATCTGCGTTTCGAATACGCGATAAAATTTCAGGCGGTAGTGGCCTAAGAATCAAATCTTCAGCTGGCTGACAGTCAATTTCAGGTCCCAGCATATCGCAAATCGCATCAACTACATCGTTAGCGACAAATCTACGGCTGAGAAAGGCTATTGGAGGTCTATTTTGTTCCGGCATACTTGTCTCCTTTATCCGTTATTATTTTTAAACCGAACGATTCTGGTCAGCCACGTGGATGGAGCGGCGCGGAATCCACGTTGTGCTGGGCCTATTGGTTCTGCTTTGTTTTTTGGATTAGAAACTTCCAGTTTCTAGGGCGTTGTCGGCAGGCAGAAACTCCCAATATCCATATTCTATCATTATGCATACAATAAATGACAATATAGGGAAATCTGTTTAGAAGATATCGTCTTGTACCGTCGTCATTCAATGTCCATGCATTAGGAAATGCCTCGATATGTCCAACAGCACCGTTGACTTCCCGATAGAAATCAAGTCCAAGACCTATTGTGATTTCTTCGTAATGGACAATGGTTTCAAGAAGTTCAACCTCTGCCTCGCGAAGGAATTCCACAGATATCATGCCAAATTAACCTCAATGTCAGCAAATACATTTTTAACCGGACGCGAAGCTGCGTGACCAGCTAGTACAGTCTTTAGCCGACGTTGAATCTCTTGCTCGTAATCGGGGTTTAATTTAAGGCTTCCAGCATCGTCTAGGCTTGATATCAATTCATGAGCGAGCGATGCTCGCTCGTCGGGAGCTAGCTTGAGCGCCTTTTTTCTAATTTTTTCAATTGTCGTTTCCATACTTTGAATAATATCATGACTTCATTTCGATATCAAGTTCGGAGATTATCGCTGAATTATGTGCAGAACGATTTGAATGACTTACTGGCTATACGGCCAAAGTGAGGAACGAACGGCGGCTGTATAGACAGTTAAGTCAATTCTCTTGTTAGCCTTTATATATCATTGGTTTGCAAGATTTTATCATAATTTGCAAAAGTCCTTTGGTCCTTTGATCAACTTCAGAATCTTGTGAATACGAAGTAAGACTTACAGGAGACGCATTATTTTTCGCCTGAACCATGATTTTTCCGAGCGAATAAGCCAGCTGTTCAAGTTTTGAAAATTCTTTTCTTAGACACTTTCTAATTCCCGAGGCAATGAGATCAGCTGTTTAAACGCCTATACAAACTTTAGAATCGACAAATTCGATATCCTCTCTAATTATCTTTTGAATATCGATTCCCTCTTCAATTTCAATTCCATATGTGTCTTTGAGATATTCTGGAACACTTCCCTTTTCATAGTTGTAAGGATCTAGAAAACTATAGTCACAGCCATTGATCATCACTAAGGGATCTGAAATCGATTTAGTTTGTAAAACGATAGGGCTAATTTTTTCAAACGCGTCTTCAAAATCAATTTTACTGATATTCTTCTGGTCAATTCGCCAACTAAATTTTCCCAAACAACTTGGCAATCTCTGTACAAAATAGGGAATTATTCCACCTACAACATCAAACATGAGGTCTATTTGACAAAATAATTGGACATAGAGTTGTGGAGACAACCCTTCAATCTGTGAAATAAGTTGCCTAATAGCCTCCCGCCCACTTTCAAATTTCATTTTGTCGATGTCTTTTGACATCAACAAAACCTGCTGCTTTTGGTGCTCCCGCACGGCATCATTGCCGTTTAAGCCAGCATCCGTGGCAGCACAAAAAACAACACCGTTCAATTTTGACAATTGCTCCAAATAATCTAAGTATGCGTCCTCGGTAATGTCCTTTAGTTTTATTTCATCATGTTCTTTGAATCCTGAAGACAGCTTTAACTGATAAAGGCAGCGTTCTAGATCTTGGTTGTCGATCTCCGGTGATGCATAGGCTGTGACAACATTCCAAGAATCCCTTTTAGGTGCATTTACAAACGAACCGGATTCATCAATGTAGATTATCATGAGGTGAATTTGGGGCTAACGTTTAAGGTGACCTATTTTGAATGCTGCATAGCGAAGCGGCGGAGTATACAAAATTAGAGTCCACCGCTTTGTTAGCGCCAATATTACTGATTGGCTGCCTCGACTGATGACTCTTTCGATAGCGCTATTTCTCTCGATCCTGCTTTGATTGACGAAATACATAGTGAAAATTCGCTACAAAAATCTTCACTATCCAATGGCGCACAATAAGTCCTAGCCGCAGTATCGATAAAGTAGTTTACGGAAGAGGCGAAACCAATCCATGATCTGAACCGATTCATCAATAGAAAAAATAGATAGGAGAGAACCCCAAGCCATTGAGGATAAATTTTTTCATAACTTTCCCTCATGCCAAGGGCCTCTATCTTTGTAATGACGACAACGGATACACCAGAGCTGTTTTTCGACTGCTCTATAAACCTAATGAAATGTTCCAATTCGTCATATATCTCAGGCACAAGGAAGAGTGAGTCTCCCGATTTTTTTACCGTGGAATAAAAGGTTTTTAATGCTTCAAACGACGAAAGGAATTCTTCTTTGTCGACATCGTCCTTGGATCTCCAGAAAGTTTTGAATGAATCACCAAGGATCTCGATATTTTCATTCAACGGGATATAAATTTGAGCCAGTTTATTTCTTGCAGCAGATAATCTGCCTTCCACCCCACGCCTTAGGACATTATACTCAAGTTCCCGCATTCTGTAACGTGCCGTTAGATACGAGCCAGCGATTGTGAAGATGCCACCCGCAATCGCACCCGCTATCCCAATTAATAGTTTCTCCATATCAACTTTTCCAAAGCTAACGTTGAATTGATCGACCTGCTAACCGAGAAAATATTGATTGGAGTCATCACGCTGATGGAAACAAAAATGACTCAAAATCGCGCGTTATTATAGCAGGTTAGATCGAATGTCTTGATATCTGTTTTTTTCTTAGTT
>JAJFLO010000090.1 GCA_021772675.1 Verrucomicrobiota bacterium
ATTGCAGTTTCAGAAGGGATATACTTGACCAGGTCTTCTCCTGAGCGAAGTAGCAGAAGGTGCTGCATCAGCCTAATTGCTCTACCATTCCCATCTGCGAAAGGGTGAATAGCTATATCAATAAAGTGAAAAGCAAATGCCCTGGCATAGGAGTTCATATCTTTGGTGTCATCGAGCCAATCCCATAGATCATCCAGGGCTTCCTTAAGCGCATGGGGTTCAGGGCAAGAGTCAATTTTATCTCCTGTCGAAGCGTTAACAATGGAAACTGGAATGGTCCGTATTCTTCCTACTTGATCTTTTGTAAGCACCCCTGTTGTTACAAGCTTCTGCACATCACAGAAGTCATTGATTGAAATGGGCCTCTTATCCAAGGCTAATTTTTCTGAAAAGTCCAAGGCATCAGCATAATTTTGAATTTCAATTTGGTGGATGTCATCCGTGGGTTTCTTACTTCGAATAATCTTTTGAACCTCTTCTTCGCCCAGTGGGTTACCCTCAATTTGGTTGGAGTAGGTAATCGCTCTTACCTTAGCGTTTCTGA
Source organism: Verrucomicrobiota bacterium (assembly GCA_021772675.1). GTDB lineage: Bacteria > Verrucomicrobiota > Lentisphaeria > JABSQK01 > JAJFLO01 > JAJFLO01. The sequence goes on from JAJFLO010000090.1 coordinate 545, forward strand.
GGAGGTTTACCTTTAGTGGGCGACTGAGTGAGCCCGTAAAAAAAGGTTTGCACTCTGCTATCCTCATTAAGAGATTGGTGAGTTTATTGGAAAACTCGATCTCATAGGGAATATTTAGTGTTTTCAGGATCTTGTATTTTGCCACAATTTACCTCTTGCTGTAATATCCGCCATTTTTCCGCCATTGTCAAGGTGGCGGAAATGACCGATCTATGAATTTGATGATTTTATTCGTTTATCCGCCATTCATTATTGGCGGATATTTGGCGGAAAATTAACTGTTTTTAACCCTTTTTAGCACATGAGGACTCGTTACGGTTGTTGTGTGAAGTGCTGTCTTTCGGTGCCGCTTTCGCTTAAACTATTTGAAACACCTTGGTGCGGTGCACGCTTAACATATTTACTTAGTTAATATTATGAATCACATGAAAATATATTAGCCTCAAAACAAAAACTTAAACTAATTTAATCATAGCCAATATTGCATTTAATAAATATGAGTTTGAAGTCTTAGTTTCTATAAATCGTTAAATAAAATATTCCGGCCTTAAAATCCATTTTAATTTTATTACTGAGTATAAAACTAAAAGTTTAAAATTCACTAATTGTTCATTATCAATTTATTAACTGCAATCGGCACCGGATTAATTCGCAAACCCAGGAAACAAACTTAAGCCGATTTATGCAATCGTTTCTAACCTCGTTTACAGTTAGCATAAACCGATTAAGGCGTACTTCGGGTCATGTGTTTCAAGGGCGCTTCAAATCTCAGTTAGTGGAAGATGAATTATATCGTTCAAAACTGTCACGATATATTCACCTGAATCCGATGCGGATATCCGGCATTAAAAACGTGGAACTGTCTGAAAAGAAAAAGTATCTTCATGATTATGAATGGTATAGATAAGCTCGGCGTAAGTCCTTCGGTAATGCATTGTCTGAACCGGATGGCGTTGTGCCTTCGGACGGTGAGCGGGTGTACTGTGGTACACCCCGATCCTCCGAAGGCGCCAATCCGCCTGTACAGCCAACCCGAAGGGCGGGCATTTCCTGCGGATTTTCGTTTGCGTGGAAGACGGCGATCCCCGGATTGACTTACTTCCACGCAAACAAAAAATGATTCGGGGTCACACCTGCGGTATTGCGTTTTGTTAGGGTGATTGTATAGTAATTTTCAATTTGGAATCTAAAAGAATTTTTTACTATTACTCGTCAAACTTCATTTCATTTATGGCGCGACCACTTAGAATCGAATATCCTGGAGCGTGTTATCATGTGATAAACCGTGGTAATCAACGTCAAACAGTTTTCCATAATCCAGTTCATTACTCCATGTTCATCGAAAAGCTTGGAGTATTTTCTCAGGAATATGGAGTTAAGGTTAATTGCTTCTGCTGCATGCCGAATCACTTTCATCTGTATTTGCAAACCCGGGAAACAAACTTAAGCCGATTTATGCAATCGTTTCTTACATCGTTTACAGTTAGCATAAACCGATTAAGGCGTACGTCAGGTCATGTGTTTCAAGGGCGCTTCAAATCTCAGTTAGTGGAAGATGAATTATATCGTTCAAAACTGTCACGATATATTCATCTGAATCCGGTGCGGGTATCCGGCATTAAAAACGTAGAACTCTCTGAAAAGAAAAAGTATCTTCATGATTATAAATGGTCTAGTTTCAGGTATTATATTGGGATTGAGGCCAAACCTAAATGATTGGAATTATCGAATGTGCTTTCGGGGTGGGGGACAAAACGTAAAGAACTGTTATATTTTTGTCAAATCAAAGGGTAATGTAAATTTAGCATATTTGTTTATGTCCTTACCGAATTCTACCCAAGCGTCCTTTTCTACTCGTTGAGAAACGTAATGAGCCGCCATTTCTGTGAAAGCTAGGCTGACTAATTCGAGATCTTTACAACATTGCTCAAGAGCTGATTCGAAGCTTGCACCGTAAGACAAATATATGGCATCACGATAATTTGCTTTTCCGCGATACCTAAACGCCTGAGTAAGAAAATTAACGCTTGCGGGAACCAACGCACCATCCCTTAAAGCTTTAGCAGCATTACGCCTGAAATCGGTATAGCCATTATTTTTGAATTCTGAACTGTTTTTTACACGCTCCTCCAACTTCCATTTTTCGTAGTCTGATGTTCCACTCAAGTACCCGCAAATTGCGCCCCATGCTTCATTAACGTCAGTTGGCTTATTAACAAGCGCATGCTGATTGCCGGCTCTATATGTTTGTATAGCAGCTTTTATGTTAGAAGGAGTTAAGTCTGTAATGTATATGTTGAAGGGGTTTTGTACTAGGTTATTAGAAACAAGATCTGCCTGCCAGACGCGTGCTGTTTTTGCGTGAGTTTGCGGATCACTTCCAGAGCTCGCAGCTATCATACCCTTGCTGGCATAGTAGACAGAATAATACCACGATACGATCGATGGCTTTATAGAGTCATATGCGACTGCTGATTGAGCAAGCGCACCGACCGAGCAAACATAGTTCATAGCCATAAGTATGGATTCAAATGCTAAGGTGTCTGCATCCTGATTTACCGCACGCCGAGTGAGGCTGCTATACTTGGCTTTTAATTCATCATGTGTAAAGCCCGAGTCTTGACAGGTAGTGGCAAGCGCTCTCATCCAATTGGCTGTGCTCTGTACCGCGAACCTCGGTACAGGCTGGTCCCCGGTTCCATATAATCTTGTTAGTAGCCACATGATTCCAGCTTCTTTTTAAATATAACGTCCCACATCATCGGCAGTAAAAAGCAGAGCGAGGAACGAGCGACGCTTTTTGCGTCCGAGTGAATGTGATTGTTATGCCATTTAGTTAATTCGTGCATAGGTTTTTCCATCCAACACGCGCTTTACTTGCTGATCATTTTTAGCATTAACAAGCTCTCGTATTTCGCTTGTGCGTAAGCCCTCAAGGGCGGCCTCTCGAATTAATTGAACTTGCTCAACACTTAATCTACCGTCTCTGCCGCAGATTACTTTTGCAGCATATTCTGAATCATTCCAGATCTGTGCAACCAAAGGATTTGGAACACCTCTCCTTGGATGATCTTCGATATATTTCTTTATTATCTTTTCTCGATCCTCATCGACAAGTACAGCGGTATCAGCTGGAATCACATTCAATTTATGCAAGTATGATATTCCAGCCTTACCCCCAGGAATCATGTTCAGACCATTTGGTAGGGAAAAACTATATTTACCAACTAAATATTCTTCTGTTTCAAGTGCCTGACTCTCGGTGAGGCCAGCAGCGCAAATAACATGATGATTTCCAACCAGTATCTTTTCAACCTTTTCGTCGCTATCCTCCTCCATGGATGCACTCCCGTATAACTGAGTCATTCTCCCTAGAATGCCTTCTCTCAAAGTTCTATGAAACAGTAACGGCGACCTTTCTCGTAATGCGCCAGACATATGTTCGTTAAACCTTTTAATCCATCCTCGTTTCGTTATCCCATAATAAACATGGTCACTTCCGTCTTCCATTTTGAGGACATGCAAATAAACCATATATGTGTTCTCTAGTTTTGGGAGTCCTTTAAGAACATATCGTAACGGTACTTCCACTCTCTGAGGAATATCTAATGATGGGGATCGCAAGTTAATATGCAACGCAGGAGCGGTATTGAGAATTTCTTTTTGTTCCACAACGGGAGCAGTGGACAGCCTGTTGCCGGTATGTTTAATCGAGCCCTTTTTCGTCATGAAAAGCGTGTCCATTTTTGGCATTATATGTGGCGCCGTTTTATTTGTACTTCTTTTTCTTCGTTACTTTGCCTATCTCCTTCGTCTATTTTCTTCCGGGCTTAAGACCAAAATCCCCCTGATTTCTTTTAGTTATCTTTTCTTCCCTTTTTTCATAACGCTTTTCCTTTTGTCTCGGGATTAGAAAAAGAACGATTAGATTCGGACTTTTTCTTCGAAGGAGATAAGCATATGGCAATCCGACGGGCAACAGCACTATGTGAACAATGTGGCACCAAGTATGTGAAGTGCCGTTTTAACACCCTCCATCAACGGTACTGCACTCGCAAGAATTGCATGATCAAGCGACGGCAGGAGCGTCAACGGCAGTATTACCGCAGAACCTATCGCAACGATAAACAGTTTGCAGATGCAGAGCGAGAGCGATGTAAAAACAACATACGCAAGCGTCGAGAATATTTACGTAAGAGCAACGATGAGAAACTGTCAGGCAGTCCCCCAATCCCCATCAACATTGATTTGCTCGCCACCGGGTTATTGTCTCAATGGATTGACAGCAAAGACCCCATGGAAGTTGAGCAAGCAGCTCGTCAGCTTGAAACGCGGGGCCGGCAATTGGCGGTTACTGTGGTTTGCACTGGCAGTGCACCTGATGTTAAAGATTTTTAACTGTTCCTCTACATTCGCTTGAGGGGTGAAATGGGTGTTCCTCTACATCCGCTTTGAGGCTAAATCGGGGTGTTCCTCTACACTCATTGGCACCGATCAATAAAGGATTCATAATAGTGAACAATCACGGCAATAATGCCGATCACCGGCCAATTCAATATCAACTAAAAGGGGGAACAGAAATGTCAGAAACTATCAAAGAAATCATTTGTCGGGACCGAATTCGGTCCATTAACGGAGGATTCGGCTGGGTCGATCATCGACTTGTACGAGACCGATATGTTCAACGGTGTTCACCAGTGGCTTTGGCCGTGTACCTGTTTTTAATCACAGTTTCAGATGCTGACGGCATCTCGTACTGGGGAAAGTCGGCACTGTGTGATCGTTTACAGATTGGAAAAGCCGAACTAAACCATGCGCAAGCCGAACTTGAGGCAGCTGATTTGATTGCTTACGAGAAACCAATCTGGCAGGTACTGCAATTACCCATCAATCCAAAAGGAGGCAAATGATGACACGGGAAGACTGGCTGGAAATAAAACGACTGAAAGATCAGGGACTTGGAATTCGTGCCATCGCCAAACGGCTGGGTACCCATCGTCGCAGAGTACGAAAAGCATTGGCCGCAAACCATCCTCCGAAACGAATGGGAAAACCCCGGGGAAGCATCATTGACAACTACCGCGGATGGCTCCTGGCAAAGCTCGAACAGTATCCCGAACTGAGTGCAGCAAGATTACACGCCATGCTCCATGAACAGGGATTCAAAGGCAGTTACTCGTTGGTTAAACAAACCGTTTCTGAACTGCGTCCACGGATAAAACCTGTTTACCAAACGCTACATTTTTCTCCCGGTGAATGTGCACAGGTTGATTGGGGCGTATGGAAAACTATCAACGTGGAAGGCGGACGAAGACGCTTGTCCTTCTTCGCCATGACAATGGCATATAGCAGGATGCTTTATGCCGAATTCTTTTTTGGTGAAACCATCGAGTTCTGGCTTAGTGCCCACCAAAATGCATTTTAATTCTTTGGTGGTGTTCCTCAATACGTTATGGTTGACAACTGTAAAACGGCGGTCATAAAATCCCGAAGAAACGGTGACCAGGCAGTACTCAACGAAAACTACGCAGGTTTTGCTGACTACTACAATTTTAGCGTCAATGCCTGCACTCCACGCCGTCCAAATGAAAAAGGACGCATCGAAAAAGCCATACATTACATAAAAGAGGCATTCCTTGCCGGAAGAGAACCATCGACTCCAGCAGCGATTAATCCGGCGCTTCGGGTGTGGTTGGAAAATACCGCCAACGTTCGTACGCAACGAACCACAGGCAGACGGCCAGTTGATCTGTTTAAGGAAAAAGAAAAGGCTGAACTTAAATGTCTTCCAACTGCACCGCATCCCTGTGCGGCAACCCTGAACGTTGTCGCCAATAGTTGCTGCCGTGTCACCATTGCAGATAATCGATACAGTATCCCGCCACAATTTGCCTCAACCCGACTGGTACTCCATCGATATATAGATCGCATTGCTTTGAGTACGACTAAAGGAGAATATGTTGCCAATCATAACCGAAGTTTTGCACGAAAAGACACTATTGTTGATGCTGAACATATAAAACAGCAAAAATATTTCACAAACAGAACCCAGGAAAATCGGCATATTGCCACATTCCTTACCCTTGGAAGGTGTGCTCAACAATACCTTGACGGCCTGAAAGAAAAGCGTCGTGACTATCCAAATCATATCCGAAAAATTAACACACAAATCGAGATATTCGGTCGTGACGCTGTTGCACGTGCTTTGGACGATGCTCATGAACATCAAGCCTATGCGGCTGATTATGTCTTCAATCTCTTGCACACACGCCAACGCATGAATCATTCTTCTGCATCGCCACTGACACTTGTACGCAATGCCGATCTGCTCAATCTCGAATTATCCGAACCAAGCCTCAACGTTTACGATAAGGAAAACAAATCATGAACAAAACTCTTGAAAATTCACTCAAAGCCCTGAAACTGTCCTGGATTCAACACAATATTGATGAGGAAGTTGCTATAGCCGTACGTAAAAACCGACCCCATCATGAATTGATTGAAAGACTCCTTCAAGGAGAAATTGCCACCCGGGATGCCAGAGCTGTAGAACGGCGTCTCAGGTTGGCAAAATTACCGCAAAAAACATCCTTGAGTAACTTCGATTTCAACTGGCCAAAGAAAATTAATGCCGATCAAGTACGCCATCTCTTTACCCTTCAATTTATGAAAAATAAGTCCAACGTTGTTTTCATAGGCAATGTTGGACTTGGCAAAACATTCCTAGCCCAGGCTCTTGCCGCACAAGCTTGCGAAAAACACGTTAACACCCGTTTTGCAACCGCCACAACCATCATCAATGAACTGGCTGATGCACGGCAAATCGGAACCTTTACTAAAACACTAAAACGATATTTACAGCCAACATTGCTGGTCATTGATGAGCTTGGATACCTACCTGTGGATAAACTGGGCGCTGAACTACTTTTTCAGGTTCTGGCCGGACGCTATGAAAAAGCATCCACCCTCATCACTACCAATCGGATTTATAAAGAATGGAACAAAACATTCGCTAACGATAACGCAATGACTGCTGCTGTACTTGACCGTGTTGTTCACCATTGCGAAACCATCATCATCGAAGGAGAAAGTTATCGATTAAAAGA
>JAJFLO010000010.1 GCA_021772675.1 Verrucomicrobiota bacterium
CGTAGCGTTGGAGCGTTCGCACGCTCATACTAATATTATCTCGGCCGAGGTTTAATGCATACTGAATATCTGCGTTAAACATATAGGCGTTCGCAGCTTCCTCTTCTGTCCAGTCCATAAATTCTTTAATTAATAATAGGCTGGCAATAGAATAGAGTTCTTTTGTCGGCCGTCCAAAAGTCCTGTTGAAACGATTGGCAATTTCCGGAGCAGGAAGCACTTCGAGTATCACATGGCGAAAGCCCCCTTGCCAACCCGAAATTATTGTTTTATAAGCTAACGGTGACAAGAACTCCTTGAATGTGTCAAAAAGATGGTTTTGTCGAGGATCAATCATATTTACCAATAACTCCTTTTATATAAATAGGTTACAGAATAATTTATTATAACCTCTTCATATGATTTTCCAAGCAGAAAACAGTATATAAACTACTTATATTCAAAGATTTATAATGTTTTTATATCGCTGTTGACTTTTGTCGGTGGCATCTATAGTTGCTGTAAAAAATTATTTTGATCGATGTAAAAAAGAGGTCAATAAAGAAAAATTTTCAAGTGTTCAGCGAACGACAAATGCGTTAGATGTGGGTGTTGCTACAGTTAAGCGTGTGATGGCAATGTATAACCGCAACCCTGATTTGTTGGAGAAAGAGGTAAGTCAGAGAGGTCGTCCTCCTCATGCGCTTTCTTATTCAATTCAAACTATTGTTCGGAATTATATTCATAAAGCCAATAGGCAAAGGAGAGCGCTTGATCATAATCAATACCATTACGGAAGGCGGATGGGTGCCTGGAGCAAAGTTAACTTCCGTAAGAACACCCTGAATTCCAGCCGATAGAAACTTGTTGGGGAATCGTAAAAAACGAGGTTGCCAAAAACTGCGATTTTACGAGTCCGTATTCATATTGTGAGTGGTAAAAAGTTCCGCTGTCCAGCAGAATTCCTGGCTGAGTGTCCCGCTTTGCGTGGAACTGAATCAAGGATTTAGCTGGCTGAGAAAAATCTTTTACGCAGGTCCCGCGACTGCGGCGGCCTGCGCTACTACGGGTTTTACTGAATATTTACCCAACAACGCGCCGACAATATGATTTAACTCTTTTATTTATAACGCATTAATCTCATTAAGTTGACGCGAATGCGCTGAGCGGGACCAACAGGGCATTTTGCCATACCAGAATGCTTCTCAGAATTCGCCCATAATTACTGGATCGGACGGACTTGAAAGGGCTCCTTAGCTTTTCAGCGCCCACTCAAACCCGGGGGGTTCGGTCATTCGGTAGGAAAAATGAAGATCATTTCCTAACCAATCCGGTTCAGCCGCCAAACCAACCGGCAGCGTGATCTCAGCGTCGTAATCCGCAAAGGCGACCTCATCGCACACACTGACAGATGTAGTCAGGAACAGATTTTCTCCTGATTCAACAGTGTCTGGCAGCCGGATAGTCGCGGCCTCCAAACGTCCATCCTCTGCTGCCGCATCCAATGCAGTTGACCGGTCAAGCCTGAACACTTGTCCAAGCAGCTGACGCGGTCCCGGAACCGGTGGCATTTGACCCGCCTCTTTTCCCAGATCGAAAATTTGGAGATCAATTGTGATCGTTTCTGGAAGTAAAATCGCATTTGGGAAGGCTCGAACAAGGCTCCGGGTCAGAGCAACCTGAGGCTCGCGAAAAAGAGCGGTGCACATGGTTTCCAATATAATAACATCAGCGTTTTCGCTAAACTTAAGATTCATTAAATCACCGCAAATCGCCTGGCATATCCGATCCGACAACTCTAATTTATCGATAATATGGCAGGCGCAGTCGATGGATTCCTGATGCAAATCAACCAGGATCACCTGCAATTGTTCGGGGCCAAACCTGGCCATCAACGGAATTGAAAGCGGAGCCAAGGGCCCGCACCCTGCTTCTATAACATAGGTGGGACGGTCGGGATTATCAGTTAACCCCCTTTCCACAGCACGGACCCCACCCCGGATGAAAGCGGCGGTTCGGGTTCGATCCACCAATGAGAGAGACGCTCGCCATGGATCGATTGCGTGTCCCGTTGCCGTAACACTGGGAGAATTCATTCCTTTTAATGCCGGGAACTTCGGATGAGATTCCGCTAAGCGTCGCAACAATAGCTCGTACTTCATCATTTCAAGTCCAAACGAAGTCAAAGGACGGTCCGAATCTGCAACGGCTGCAGTAATTTCGCTGATGGCCTGTGTGTCATTATTCATGCATTTCTTCCTTTAGATCAGAGGTTGAAAATTCCAGGCCCGAAAGGAAGCGCCGTGATTCAAAATATAAGTTGAACATTATTTCCTCCTTGTCACAATTCAACCATTTCAGCCCATTTCCACAAACGCTTTGGATGGACCGGGGTTGATGTCATAAAATATTATTAACGATGTCAATTCAGACCTGCAGGGCATAGATTTTTATTTATCATACTTCATTTAGCGAAAGATAAATACAAGCATCGTGTGTATTCTGCAAAACTGTTTATGCCTGAATATAAGCGGTTTGCAGAGCTTATATTAACCAAAAGAACCTATTGCCACAACAGGTTCTTTTCGATATTTTATGATGCAATTCTTTTATTACCAAAGATTAAAATCACAAAGCTGAGAAAAATCTTTTACGCAGGTCCCGCGACTGCGGCGGCCCGCGCTACTACGAGTTTTACTGAATATATACCTGAAATGTGAGTTTATACATTATGATTGACAGGTATGTTAATTTTGAAAAGACTGCCCTCACCTTCCTGACTTTCTACGCTGACACTACCCTGATGGATGTTGATGATATGTTTTACAATTGCCAAACCTAAACCTGAGCCGCCGGTGTGACGATCTCTTGATTTATCAACCCGATAGAAGCGTTCAAAAATTCGATGACAATCTTTCGGAGGGATTCCAATTCCGTAATCCTTAATATGTAATTCAAAACAATCAGCGCAGCAAAGGGATTTGATCTCAATATTCGATCCTTTGGGACTATAGTTTATGGCATTCTCCAACAGATTTCGAATCGCTTCCTCCAAAAGTCCATGGTTTCCATAAACATCAATGCCGGCTGATGCATCGTCCAGTTTTATTTCTTTATCATCCATTTTATTTGATATGGAAACTAGCGCTCGTTGAATCGTTTCTTTTATGTCCTGCTTCTTAAATTTTTGGGAAATGACCTGATCACCATGATCTAATTTAGCCAATCTGGTAGGAAGTGAGCCTAAAGGCTCACCCCCTCCCAACAGAACGGAGCGTACCTGCCGGTAAACCGCTCTTCGATTAGCAACTGAAATTTAATTCAAGAGTACGATTAATATAATCATCAAGGATTATTATCCCAGCATGTCGGAACC
>JAJFLO010000091.1 GCA_021772675.1 Verrucomicrobiota bacterium
AACCGATATACGGAATATAGCATGATCAAGTGATCAGAAACCGTTGCTGCCAACAATTGTCGGAGTGGTCGAAAAATAAAACAAAGAAGCGTGAAAAATGGCGAGAATCCCGCTCTGTCGCGTAGCGACTTCGTTCAACAAGCTGATTAAAATCACCGATCAAAACCAAATGTTAAATCCGAAAAATCCAAGTGTGATTTCGTATTGGGTAATGGGCGAATTTGAACAGAGGGGTAAGATACACGTTGCTCGTTATAAAGAGTATTGGTGGAGCTATGCCGGTAGCGAGGGGTTTCGGCCATCTTCTGAGGAATTAACACGAGCATATGACACTTTAACGAATGGCCAGAACGACGATCGGGCAATTCTAATCCTTGAATCGATTGTAAAGAATTATCCTGGGACGTTAAATTCTGAAAAAGCACGAGTTATGTTAGAAGAAATGGTTCACTAAAATAGAAACCCGAACAAAACGGTAGACTCTAATTTTGTATATTGCGCCGCTTCGCTATGCAATATACAAAATAGGTCACCTTCAACGTTATGTAAAGAAAATTGAACTATGAGTGGCCTTGAATTAACCATCGCGAAGAAATTAGGCACAATCGTCGCAAGGAAGTTCGGCGTGAAGGTAGTTGAGCGTTGGACGTGTTACCGAGCAGAAAAGTTTTTCGAGGGATTTGTTGAGTCGCTTTCGGAGGAATTGGATAGTGGAATTGAGTCAGTCGATGCTGATAAAGAGTTAGAGAAGATTCTGGATGATGAAGTGAAGAGTGAGGTGCTATTCGACGCATATCGCACTGTTTGCTTCTCCAAATCGAAAACTCTTGGTCCGAAGATCGTGGGGTTACTCACTGGTTACTTAGTTGCTGGGGGGCGTGTGGCTGTTGCCTCTGAGGAGGTAGTCTTTCGAGCAGCTGAGTCTCTTTCAGACGGAGATTTGATCGAATTATTGCGTAGCCTTGGGTTTAATACCCCGCTGCTCGCAGCGTTCCTATTTAAAGGTTTTTTCCCGATACCCCGACCGCTTGCGGCGGGGTAGTTCATTGAAGGAATTTCGTCGGCAAGCCAAGGATGCCGACGTATGCAAGGACAAAAAGAAGGATGCCCACTGGGACGATGATGCCATCATAGTTCCCTGGAATGAAGAGGTTCTAGATTCCGCATGGCCTTACTCTAGGGAATCAGAGATTGACGTATCGCCACTAAACTTTGAGGAGGTGTTTGGGGATTGGGCTGGAAACGTTGCGCGCCTTGGCTTTCTCACCAGCCGCGTGAGCCATCGCGAAGTAGAATACAAGGAAGACAGCGAGCGCCATATCGACGAGGACGGAGTTCTCTCTATTTATTCGTGGACAATCATTATTGAGGCTCCATGTCGACAACTTTGCGATCTACTTGAACGAAGCCTTGGTTCGAACAAAAGCTCAAAAAACGGAACATAACAAAGCGGTGGACACTAATTTAGTATACTGCGCCGCTTCGCTATGCAGCATACAAAATAGGTCACCTCAATCGTTAGTTTTCAACCACTAGTGCCTTATGAACCTACTATCTATCTCATGCCTTAATTGTCAGCGAATTCTATCGCGACCATTATATGAGATGTACCTGATGAATGGGTGGAATGGGCTGTCAAATTTTCAGGCTGTGAAGCCCCGGAACCACCGTATAAAGCAATGCCTCTCGTTCCGTTCGGAGCTATCGTTTCTCTTCCATTGAATATTAAATCTCCCAAATGGGGTCGAACCCGAATTATAGAGAAACGAGCGTTTGGAGATGTTGATTCGAGAGTAGCGTTCCTAGCTCCCGATGAACTATCTTTGGTTTATGGAAGTAGCAATCCTGTGGGTTGCTGTGGTCCCAGCGCGTATACCTCTACACCAGAGTTTCTTAACTGTACCTGCAACACAGGGTTGGCTTGGATAGAGTGGGATTGTATAGGGCCGGTGAATTTTGTTCGACTTAACCTAGACCGAGTCCATATTGAACAGGTACAAGCGGTCTGGCCTCCTGTCATGGTCGAATCTGAGTTTGATTCTTTTCTATTTAATGTCGCATATTCCACAGTGTTTTCCGGAGTTGACCGAGCTTGGCAACTCTGGGAGGTATTTCAATTGATGGATCAAGGATCAGCATTTGATACGACTGAGGGAGTGTTCTGGTCTTGGACTTCGTTGCCGACTCATTGTGTGCGTATTTATCCTGGGAAGCGTCCTCACGATTGGGACCCGGAAGATCAAATTCTTCCTCCGCATTTGCGAGAGGTGCCGAAAGTCGTCTGGTCCGAGCACATGCGATGTGCACTGACTCGGAGAATGGGGATGCCTCCCAATCCAGAAACACTGAGCTAACCAAAAAATGGAGCCAACATCCAATAATCACGCACGATTTTGAGTTATTTTAAGTACCAATTAACCGTCACTTTCAATCAACGTTGTCCCGGATTGGATGTGGCTCATTTAAGTCGTTAGCATACGAACGAGTTTCAGTGGCATTGACCTTTTTATAGAATGATGTCATTATATGATGAAAATTCAACTTCAGATAAAGTGAACAATTTACTTATGAGTAAAACGGAGAAACGGTATTATAATTTGACGGTATTTTGTGACGGAACTTGTCCTGGGTTTATTGTTGATGAAGACACTATTGCCTCATTCAAGAAATCGTTTGATAACGGGGAGGAAATGATTTCGTTCACGAATAAAGACAATAATAGTGATGTGGTCTTGCGCAATCGAAAATTAGTGGGCTATCAAAAAGCAGTTCTGGATGAACGTAATTCGCAAATATTAGAAGAAAATGAGTAAATGCCCGCGGTTAATTGCAAAAAGTGCTAACAAAACATTCGAGTCAATATCCAATAATCACGCCAAAATTTAGGTTATCAGTGATGCCATTCACCGGATAATTGCATTCTGAGTTACACTGGATTGGATATGACTCATTCAGGATGTTATCCCCAAAGTGGACTTTCCAAAAATTACGTACTTCCTTGAAAAATGTATATGATTGTTGTATACTGAAATATGAGAATATCTCGTAAATTAAGGGAATGTACAGGATTCGAATGGGACGAGCACAATTCCGAAAAGATTTGGTCGCAGCATGATGTGGTGCCATCAGAATGCGAACAAGCATATTTTAATAAACCCTTTATCGTATCATATGATCAGCGACATTCTCAAACCGAGGATCGCTATTTCGCCCTTGGTCACACAGATATGAAACGACTATTGTTTGTTGTTTTTACCATTCGAAATAAACTGATTCGTGTTATATCTGCCCGAGATATGACTACAAGAGAGCAAAGGATTTATACAAAACATGAAAAATAAGATTCCTATATTTAAGAACGAAGACCAAGAACGAGAGTTCTGGTCTTCTCAAGATTCAGCAGGCTACGTCAATTGGACTGAAAGCGAAGACATTGTTTTCCCAAAGCTAAAACCCACTGTGAAACATATTTCCATTCGCCTTCCGGAAATGATGATTGATCAGTTGAAGTCACTGGCACACAAGAGAGATATCCCGTATCAATCTTTAATGAAAACATTTTTAGCCGAGAGAATTGAGAGAGAACTCAGTTCTTGAACGACACGGAATTATAATCAGTAGGATAACCAAACGGTCCAGATCAACTCCCTTTCGCTACGCTTCACGGAGTGACTGACCTCATCGATATGAGAGTGGAATATGAAGATTACAGATGATGTTAAAGAAAAAATCGATGAAATAATCAACACCTATAACCAAGGTAAACGGATTCGATATCTAGCTCGCTTTCAGGTTTCGAAAGGATTCCTTTTTCTTGACCGAGATGATGGTGCTCCGAAAGCGTCCCAAATTTGTCGATTGAAGTATAACGGAAAAATGGATAATTGGGAATTTGCCATCTACAAATATAGCTCAAATGCTTATTCGCCAGATGAATTCTTTCCAGGTGTAGAATTCGTTGATGGTACAATCGAAGGAGCAATGAAGGCTGGCGACGAGGCTTATGCTTAAGTTACAAAAAAAATCATAACAAAAAAATGGAGCCAACATCCAATAATCACGCGCGATTTTGGGTTATTTGGATTGCCAATTAACCGCCACTTCCAATCAACGTTTTTCCGGATTGGATGTGGCTCATTTAGGTCGTTAGGAACTTTCCATGAGTACTAAATTCACCATCGCTGCGCTTGAGGGCGACCGGACAACGGAACTCGCAGAGATATTCGACCGACTAAACTATACTATCGTCGATGATATTCGTTTCGTGGACAGTTATGATGCCTGGGCCGATGAAGTATTCGATTCATTGGCGGTAGTTGGCGGTGCGGTACAGGGAAATTGGACGATTCTATCCGGAGATATTGATTCGTTAGCCGTGATGTTTCTCAACGACGAGAGTGCGTCTCTGTTATCACGCGAAAAAGACATGCGTATCTTCATTTCTTGGTGTATCGGCACAGTTGGCAACTACGGTTATCAATTGGTTACCCCAACTAGCGTCCGATATGTAGATATATCAGATTGTGATATTACTTGTGAAGGGCCCGCCATTAACGGTGAACCGAAAATTGATGAGGAATATTGCGAAGACGATTTGTTCGAGGTGATGAATCTTCTCGGGTTCGACGCCTCGGAAGCGATGGAAGGCTTAGACTCTTATTTCATTGCGGATGTTTCGAGGCAGGAACCGCCGCAAAAGAAACGCCCATGGTGGCAGTTCTGGGCACATTGACGTTTGTCGATGCCGAAATTCTGAACGATAGAAGACCTAACAATTCGATCGATATCTGGGTCCGTCAGGTTCATTAAAGTTTAGTGGACAAAGACCCGCGTGGAAACGAACTGGATGAAAAGCATATCCAGTTCCTATCCCCGAATAGGTTGATCATAGAGGAATCCTTTCCTGTCGGAATCGATTCCCTTCCCGGGTATTAGTGATATATTCTGGAATTCAGAAGTAAAAAAAACAAAAAAACAGGTACTCGTTCACAGCACTATATTTTCCCGCAAAAGAGGCGAAAGAAAAACAAGAAAATGTTTCTGTGTATTGTGCCAAAACTTGGTACAATACACAGAGGGGGTTGTACTTTTTCGCGTATTTTAGCGTGTTTCGCGGGAAGGTGTGTTTTTAGCTTTTCATGACTTCCGTGAACGGTTACAAAAACAGATATCAATTCAACGTTAGCCACATGAATTATCTCCCTATGAAAGCAAGAAAAAATGTCAGCTCCAATTTCATAGCTCTGTTCTTGATCGCGACCACTGCGATAATGACTGCTCTGGTGTGTCTGTTTGCCATGCCTGCGCCTTCACCTCCATATATCCCCCGATTGGGCAGTATTTTCGACGATCTTCCCAAACCACATCTCCTCTATACATTTAAAGGCGTGTCAGTCTATATTGCAAAAGTAGACCTAATGCAGCTGGATAAATTTGAGACTTTGAAGATTGACTCTTTGACATTTTCGACAAAGGAGAATTTAACGGAGCCTTATAAGGATAAATCGATAGACGGTCAAGTGTGGTGCAAGCTTTGTGAAACAGAAACTGTGGTGAATACGCCGTGCAAGTCTTCATATCAGAATGATCGGCATAGCCTCTGGAAGACACGACGTGGCAGTTTGTTGGCGGACGATCCGTGGGGAGTAGCATTCCCAGATAAGTGGCAAAAAAAAGTAACGAACTTACTGGAATGGCCCAAAGTATATTTCACAGCTGGAATAGCGACTGAAGATGACGGTAAGGTGCAGACCACGACAAAGAAAATTTCAAATGGAGTTGTCAAAGTATGTTACGAAGCACACCGTGACGGCAAGAAGAATCTCGGCTTGCCGTTGATGGGAGCGGGCGCTGCCGAAATCAAACTGGAAGATGCAATTCGGGCAGTATTGAATGGAATTAACACCGCTGCGAATCGACAACGCTGCTCCTCCAAAGTTACACTGCTTTTATTCCCGGGAGGAAAATGGGCAAATTACGTCCGTACCGGAGAGAAAAACAATTTTGGAAAAGAACAAGCTAAGTGGCTAAAGATGGGCAATGTCCTCCATTCGATTGGTTCGGATAGTGACTCATTCATGAGGGCACCGATGCCTTGGCGAATCCGCCTGTATTGGATAGTCGGATGGCAAGTCGCTACCGTGGTTCTTGCGGTTTGTGTTAGCGCCTTCATTGCGGCACGTCTCCGTGTTCCGATTACGATACCTGCGTTGTGCCACCAAATTGTCTTGTTTATATTATTATCTCTAGGTATTCAGGTCGGCACCACAAGACTTTCCGTTGCACCTATTGCACCATCCACATACTGCATACTATTAATGGCAGCGTTGATCGTTCCAGTCTGGAAGTGGAAGAAGCTAGGTGAAATCCCAGAGCAAAGAACGACTAAGTCAGGTTTAGACAGCCATCCCTACAAGGACCAAGACTCGATAACTGAGGATCGTCCTTCCACAACGGAAACTTACTAACCAAACGGTGGACTCTAATTTTGTATACTGCGCCGCTCCGCTACGCAGCATTCAAAATAGGTCACCTCAACGTTCGCATGAAAAAATTGTAGCAGCTTGAAAGTTTCTACAAAGTCGACAAGATTATATACATGAATACAAACACAATAAAATCAGAATTACATGCAATTGCAGAAAGATTGCCCAATGAGGCGTCATATGACGATGCAATGTACGAACTATACGTTCGAAAGAAAATTGCAGATGGTAAGAAAGCAGCAGATGAAGGAAAAGTCATTCCCCATTCTGAAGTGAAGCGCCGGTATTGAAAATGATGGAGATCGTTTGGTCAGATCCCGCTATCAAAGATTTGGACTCGCTTTATGATTATATAGCTCGAGATTCAGAGTATTACGCAAATACATTCATTTCTAAAATTTTTGCAACTATTGATAGACTTGAGCAATTTCCCAAGTCAGGGCGGATAGTCCCAGAAATTCAAGATGACGTAACAAGAGAAGTGTTTGTTGGAAACTATCGTATAGTTTATGATATATCTGGATCTGTTGTAAGAATTCTTTCAATACTGAACATGGCTCAACAGTTCCAAGATCCCCGTTAATCTAACCCAATAGCGAACCAATCATTTCATCTAATCACCTATACGCTTCGCTCCATGGTGATAGATGAATTCAATCGTTAGCAAATAATGAATGAGCCAAATATACGAAAAATCGGCGAAAAATCGGTGCCACTCAACATTACTAATTATATAAAAATAGGTTACATTTAAACTATTTTTTATAAATTCAGATATCAATGAAGAAGTCATAAAAATATAATTCTTTCATTTTATGGGTCGTATACCTCGACAACGCTTGGGACATGGAATCTACCATGTTTACAATAGGGCAATTGAACAAAAGTGGATTTTTGAAACGGCAGAAGATCGGAATAAATTTCTAAATCTGCTGGTGCGTTTTAGTGAACCTTACTTACTTAATATCTACCATTGGGTAATTATGTCGAATCATTTCTTATGTGCAGCTTAACATAAGAAATGTACGCAGATTAGAGCAGATTAGGGTCGGACCTTTTCGTGCCAAGATAAATCTGAAACTTTGGGAGTGTTTATGACGTAGATCATGAAACATGAAATTAGTTATTGTTGTCCATCAGGTTAAAGTCCTGTTCTGCTAATGTTTCGCCGACAGGCAGATAGCGAAGAGCGCATGCTGTATTCAGTAATGGTGCGTGTGAAGCCGTTTGGAGCAAGGTTGCAGGCTTAGTATTGAATCCCGAAATGACCGTATTGTGGAATGATAAATTCTCATTGTGAGAAGGAATGCCGACAGCTTGGAGGTGTTGGAAGGCAGCATCCACTGATGTATTTGGC
>JAJFLO010000092.1 GCA_021772675.1 Verrucomicrobiota bacterium
TCGACAAACAAAAATTATAGCAAGGAGTTTGTAGTGACCAAATAAAAACACTAAGTCGTTAATAAATATGCATTAATGGCTTTTAGGTGTGAAAGTTCGGCTAGAATACAATTGCTTATACAATCAAATCAACACAAAACCCCGAAGGGGTAAGGTTTGCAGTCCCGTGCTGAGCGGGACGGAAACCTCAGATGTACTCTAACACTCTGTCGGACTGCTAACAAGTCAATAGCAGCACGCACTCGCTGAAGCGTCGTTAAAACTTCCGCCTAAAGACGGGACTACAAACGCACGCTCATGCAGGATAATAATTTCACTAAATATGTACTTTTGCCGCAATAATAATGACTTAGAATACAAATCCCTATACCGTCAAGTTTTTTTATCCTCCTTCCGGAAGAAACCTGTGAACCGTGAACGGTCACGATATTTTATATGCTAAGTCTAAATTCTAAATTTACGCGTTCAATTCTAAAAATCAGCCTGATCCCCCTAAGTATTTTAGTTACGATATTGTGTCTTGAGATCGCGGTCCGGATCCATCACGGAAAACTACTTGATACCTCCCTGCTGACTAAACACTATTTGAGTGACCCCGGCCAGGAAAAACATCGTGCCGAATACCATCCTGTTTTGGGGTGGGTGCCAAATCCCGGTGTGCGTATCAAACGCGGGAAAAAGTTTTCAGTCAACAATGATAATATTCGGACCGGCGACACCGATATTGATAAACCATTCCGGAATCATGAAATAATCTTAACAACAGGAGATTCATATACCTTTGGTGATGAGGTCAGCGACCACGAGACCTGGCCTGCTTATTTAGACCAGCGAACAACATATACGGTGATGAATGGAGGCGTATTTGCTTATGGATTAGACCAAATTGTTCTTAGATCAGAACAATTAATTCTAAAGCATAAACCCAAAATATTGATTCTCAGTTTTATAGCCGACGATATATATCGGTGTGGTCTTTCAGTACGCCGAAAACCAAAACCGTATTTTACTATCGAAAACCAACAACTGAAATTGAACAATAATCCGGTACCGCTTACAGATCATACAGGAGAATTAAGGGAAATGGATTTCTTCAGAAGAATATTTGGGTATAGTTATTTTACGGATTTTATCATGAGACGGATAAATGCGGGATATTGGCTAAATCACAGAATAGCCATACCATATAGCGGCGGATTTAAGAAACTTAACCATGATGTTATCGATATCTCATGTCGACTGCTTAAACGCATTCAGGATTTCACAATTGAGACTAATACCGAGTTGGTTATATTGATTCAATACGATAAACACCTGAAAAAGTCGAAAGTATCAATTGATGATATCATTAATTGTGCACGAGAAAATGGGTTGAATGTTTTAGATTTATACAACGTACTAGAATCTCATGAGCAATTTAAGAGCTTATATTCGAACCACATGACTCCCAAAGGCAATAACCTTGTCGCACAGGAGGTGTACAAATTTTTAAAGGAAAATAAATTACTGGAATGAATGGGTAAGAAAATCGGCACAAATGGAGGATTTCAATAAAGAGATTGAATATTATTCCTGAATTATAGAATCAAGTGTTAAGGCATCAATAAAAAAGGCATTATCGCCTGAAACAGAAACCTCGCCATTTTTTCTGTCGCGATTATACGTATCACTTTCTTTACCCAAATCCAAAAAATAAGCTAAACTAGTCCCACCATGATAACGATTTCCATAGGTTTTAGCAGGGATGGAATCACCGACATATTGATCACTTCCTTCCGCATCAATGAATATTGAAAAACCATTCATCGCGGCGGCGCCTAATGCAAAGCCGGGTGCGTCATAAATGTCGTTGCCTGACCGATCAATAAATAATGAAGACGCTTCATCCCAAGCAATAGACATGGCGACTTGATGCGTCGTTTTGTATGTGTCGTTGCCTGCTTCGTCAATAAATATACCGGTAGCCTGATGTGCTGAAAACCCCATATTATAACGCGTGCCTAAATAGGAATCGTTACCATTTCCCCGATCATTTAAGATTCCCATCCCATAAAAATAGCCACCTCCCTGACTGAACGTCCCCGCCTCATAAATATCGTCTCCTCCCTCATCTAATAATATACCAATACCTCCGGAGGTAAACGGTCGGAAGCCGATTCCAACCCCCTGCCCCCAGCCCTCAAATGAACCATCATCGCCATAACTACTGGCTTGTTGCCCTTTATTGATATAGGTATCAGTGCCCCCGGAATCTGCGGAATATAATAATCCAACTCCAAAAGTAAATCCGACACCCTGCCCAATTCGTCCATTTATGAAGGTATTGTTACCCTGGTTATCTAGCAGAAATCCAGCGCCAAAATGACCAACAGCCTGGCTGGTATCAATGGCTGAATACCGGTCATTTCCGTCATGATCCCATAAAACACCGATACCGAGAAACCCGACTCCCTGTGCATGACGTATGCCTACATAATGATCATTACCTGATACATCCACAAGCATCCCGACACCAAGTATCCCGGCTCCCTGCCGATGCGATTTCCAGTTCTCGTATCGATCATTCCCCTCAAAATCAATCAAAATAGCGCTTGGTCGCAATTCACCGTACGAACTGCCGGTATTATTTGCGTAATAGTCATCACCACCTAAGTCAACAATAACCGCTGCATCATGTCTTTTATAATATCGATTATTTTCTGATCCAGATAGAATAATCTTTCCATAATCTGTATGCCGTACAAGTTGCTCTGGGTGCTCTTGAAAATGACGTTTCATTGCGGATTTGATAGATATTAAAAATTCATTGCCTAACAATTTGCTTAAACATTTTCCCTGCAATACAATCGCACTCATGTCTATTTTTTCTGCCATTTCAAGGAGTTTAATATTGCCCTCCTGGCGCTCAACGCGAGGATCGTAATCCAGCATAGTTACATCTACAAATGTCTGCATGAGATGTGGCATTTGACGTATCATAAACATCCGTTCATCGCTGGAAAATCTGTGAAATGCCTGGGCATTATACGTTTGTGCAAGTTGAAGCACTTTTTCGATATAGTTCAGATGTAATTCTAAGTCATCATCAGCAAATTTCGGGAACAAATCTGAATCAATTTCAGGGGCTTTAATCAGAAAAATGTTTTCAAGAATTTTAAAGTGAGAAATTAAATCCAAAAGATTTTTTCCGGAAGGGATATCCGCCTGGCAAAATTCGGCCATTTGCCCCATCATAAAGGGATGTCTATGGGCTGTATAGAACGGAGCCAGTCGATACGGATCCGAAATCTGATGTGTCTGCGAAAGGCGCGATAACAAATCCTGGTTGTCGTTTAATTTAGCATTTTGCTGAGCCAGGCCGTTCAGCAGTGTTTCATATGGATTCTGAATTTCGGCAAATTGTTCTTTATCAAATTCAATTAATGTTTGCGCCAGCGGATGCTCCTGAATTGGCCGGTGAGGAAGAGTGACAGACGTTTTAATCAATTCATAGGACCCAGGTTCCAGGTGTCTCAAATATTCGAGTTTGACGCGATCTCCCGGTAGATACCGGTCTAAAATTGCACTCCCTAATTTATCGAAGGATGAGAAAACATCATGATCGTAGTCCCATGGGCCCAATTTAACGAGGATATCTGCCTGCCTCATTCCCGCCAGGTATGCTGCGCTGCGAGCCTTGTCTGAAAAGATGGATAGTCCGAATGTTGCTGGACATTCTGATGTATTTAGCTCTACCTTCTTTGACGTAAACCCGGTCCATAATAATGGCTGTATGATATCAGTATATTTTGGAATTCTTCCAGGACAATAAATCCCATCACCATGTGCACTAGAATGCCCGGTTTTATGAAGTGTTACTGGCTGCCGATCAATATTTATAAATTGATTTGTATGGTGATCGAATTGGGATAATACCAATCCGGTTTGACGTTCAATCAGGTAGGTAACCCGTGATGACGCGCCTTTACACCCCCATTGCAGCCAATCGTCCCATTTTTGCGGTGTGGAGATTGTAGCCAGAGTGATTTCCAATTTATCAGACAATATCCGTCGTGCAAAATAAGCGTAATAAAAACCCTCCCCATCCAGTGTAACTTGCCATTGGGACCGTTTGTCAAATCGAAACAAATCATCAACTCCACAAGTGGTACTATACCAGTTTAATCCTTTCTCCACATGCACGCATGATGAGAAAAGTATGCCAAAAAATGAGGCTATTGGAATAGCAAATTTGAAAGTATTTTTCATTTTGGAATTTTGCTCAATTATAAAATATTTACCAATTCAAAACATGTTTGAGAGGATCTGATTGATCGCGAAATGCCCAAACAGTCGTTACAAAACCTTCCCGTACGACAGCAGTAAACGAACCGTCACTGTCTGAAACAGTGGATATGTTGCTGGAAGAAAGAATGGTATATCCTGACAATGAAACATTGGAGGGTGGTACCAATGTCCCACTTAAGACCTTTGACATTTCGAAAATAAGTCCCGTAGAAAACGTGTCAATACCATCCGAAACAGTAACAAACCCAGTTGTTGTTCCTGATTCAATCGTAAATTCAACAGAGTCAGAAGTCACAGATCCAACACTGGCTGCAGTGCCGTTTACGGATATATACTGCAAGCAGTAGTTTTTTCGACATTCGTTATTCATTTCAGGCAACAATTTTACAGAAACCTGTCGAAAACCTGATGCCTGTCAGTATAGTATATGATTTTGATACATCTATTCCTGATCCATTGAAAACAACCGTTGTTCCGACTGGCCCACCTCTGGGTAACTTATCCTGAAACAAAATCTGTCCGTTTGCACTATTAAATAGGCAACAAAAAAACAATGACATCACCGATAAAGACTGCTCATTGATAAATATTTTCATGTCACATCTTTATTTTGTAATTTACTAAAAAGATATAAGGATAATATTAAGAAAAAAAGGTAACCGTTCACGGGTTGCAGGTTTCAGGTGTCAGGGACAAGGCAGGTAAAAAATCCACAACGATTCATCGTTTCAAGAATAACAAGTTGTGAGAATAGACCTCAGAACCAATACGAAATAGTTTAAAAAAGATTTTAATTCGCAGCGAAAAAACTGACACCTGAAACCTGAAACCAAATCATCGTGAACGGTTACAAAAAAAGATTCACAAATAAGGATCTAACCTGATTAATTCATCCTGCTTCTACTCCGTGCGCATATCTCACTTCATAATAAGCGAATTATGAAGAACCCAAAGGCTTGAAATAGTTTCCACCCACCACGGCGGATTTTCAACACTATTCCTTCACCTTCGAAACCTGCATAACTCATTGATCTAAAGAAAGCTAAGCACTCTCGTAACGAATCCGTATGAATTAATCAGGCTAAAGATGTAGGAAGCGATGTACAATAATTAAAAATCAATTCATTTCAACTCATCAAAATTATACTACTGCAGTTCGGAAGATTGAGATCCGGGATACAATTGCTGTACCTTGCTATTTATCCAATAACCTTTGCCAATGCGCAACGTTGAACCTGTTCTGGGCACAGATTTGAATTGGTTATCTTCCCAATACCAAATGGAAAACTGAATGTTATCATTATAGGGTTCTTCAATATCTGTTGCCGGTCCAAACAGATTCCAATCTTCATTTAATAGTGTACTGGTATTAGCACTTAATATTGGCTCCCCCGCAATCGTTAGGATTGTGTCTGCTTTACTGAATACCCAATATCCATTCAAAGGCAAAAAAGAACTCTTACTTTGGAAGAGATTACTATCCAATCCCCATACATTTCCACTGATCACTTTACCATTTACCGCAGTACCACTGAAAATATGATCTACTCCGAATACATCTGAGGGTGCAGTTTGTCCAGTGTTAATCGGCAACGATATCAAATTCCACCCCCGGTTGAGAGTAATAAAAAAATCAGAAATCAACAATGAAAATGGATTCGAAATTTCGTCAATTGAGGCCGGACTATCGACATGGCTCAGGGAAAGAATCAGCGTTTTTTCTCCCTCTATTATGTCATCAGCTAAAATTTCGATTTCAATTGTGTATACCGTTCCGTTTGTACTTTCAACAGGAAAAAGTGTCGATAGGGGAGTTAAGATTTTGTAGTCAACATTCAACTCCGCCGTACTTTCAGCTAAAACGACCAGATCTGTTTGTATCCCCTGCTCCAACTGGCCATTTTGAGTATGGTTAAATATGACGTCAATAAAAAACGATTTATTTGCTTCAACCACAATTTGGTCGGGTTGTCCAAAAGATACGGATGCAAACTCATTGTCCTTTATAGTCAGCGTATAAATTGAATTATTTGAAATAAAAACGTCTGTAAACATTTCATCAATTACCGGTTCCAGTGATAAAATAACGGTTTCATCACCTTCGATAAAATTATCATTATTCAATGAAATTTCAACGATTTGCGATGCACCACTAGCTGATCCAGCCGGAAAAATAACTGAGCTCGTAAGAATCGAATAATCACTAACGGATTCGGCCGTACTGTTCTCTTGCACAACTATGTTTAACTTCACTTCTTTATCTAACGAGACTCCGGTAGATAACGACAGTCGTATATTTACGGATTGAATTGTATTACTTTCGTCAACGGTACTGGCAGTTTTCGCAAACCATGATATCGCGACAGATGTTAACGACGCAGGGGTGATGCAATTTTTTTCACTTTGAGGTTGCAGTCTTGAAATTTCCGATGAACTTGAATAACTTTGTGCTCCCGTATTAGCATCATAATCCAGCCTCAATCTTCCTCTACTGGTTTCTTTAAAATCCACTGATAACCCATTGTCGGAAAAAGCATCATCACAGAAATTACAGAGTTCGTCTTCAATAACAGGCTGCGTAAACGGCAGATTAGTGATACCAGAAAATTCGATATCATCGATGAACCAGCAATTATGGGCGAACTGGAATTCTGACAAAAAATTGTGATATTTATAGAATTCCATTGATTTGATTGTAATTCTCACAGGAAATTTGAAAGGATGAATGAAAGATTATTGCGATTCGTTAATTTTGCCGATGCAATA
>JAJFLO010000093.1 GCA_021772675.1 Verrucomicrobiota bacterium
TATTGCATCGGCAAAATTAACGAATCGCAATAATCTTTCATTCATCCTTTCAAATTTCCTGTGAGAATTACAATCAAATCAATGGAATTCTATAAATATCACAATTTTTTGTCAGAATTCCAGTTCGCCCATAATTGCTGGCTATGTCCGATGATTCAGCCTTACTTTCACTCGCATTTTCGGTACGTTCAAAACGGTTCCATTCCAACAACGCAGCACGCAGCCTGCCTGCCTTATTGCGAATGGAAGACTGTAAAATTTGAATCCCATTCCTACAACGAGCGCCGTCTGAACGAATAAACAATGATCGATTATTTGTATATCGGTGAATACCTAATGGCAATTTGATCCGTGCATTAAGATGATCTACGGGTGCTCTATCGGTGGCAGGAAATAATTCCACATGTGTGCCGGAAGGGGGAATTCCGGCAACGTTTACCAATGCCAGTAAGAATTTTTTTACCAGACTTGCACGGATTACAGAATGAAAAAAGAACCAGAGGTGGTATCCTTTGTAACCGGAATCTTCAATCAACCCTTCTATACTTGCCTTATGAGCAATATCCACTAGCCCACGAGTATAATCCAGGAGTGAAATTTTTAATAATTCAAGCTCATCGGAATTACAATGATCAAGCCTATGTCGCGTAATATCGAGATCCAGTACAGCAAAAGGCACACTATTGTCAGGGTTGAATACCGGCACGGCAATCGTATGTCGCCCCATCCAGTGATCTCTGAGGTATTCCGCATTTAGCTTGCGCGACGCGGGCCTGAAACCACACCGACCGACCTGATCTACGTATTGTCTGTAGATAACGCCATTACTGGCGCCAAATAGTTCCAGCCAGGTCTTTACATCTCTCTCTCCATAGTTTAAATCTTCATTTGATTTCTTTGAGGTTTGCTTACCTACATTTACACCGGCAATCTTTCGACATTTGTCTGCAGCCCCACGCAATCCCTGTCCATTATATATGTCACCTAAACGAATCAGACACGCCTTCCGAGTAGACTGGCTGATCAGCAGTTCATCGTCGTTAAGCAATTGCCGTAATTTACATACTGCCTCGTGCCAGTGTCCGGTTTTCACAAGACTATCCGACATATTGAACGTTTTTATTACATCACCATCGTCCATTTGAATAGAGTCAGCCTTCTCTGAATACTCCGACATAGAGGTAGCTGGCAATGGCGTCACCGGTGTTTTTTGAGGCGCTTTATCAGTTGATACTGCCCCACTATTCGATCCCGGTATATCCGGCCATATATCCTTAAAGGTTGGCCTGAGAGCACTGTCGAATTTCTTGACCTCAGCAGTCTCATCTTGAAAATAATTATTCCAACCTCGGATTATTGATCGTCTACGAACTTCGTACTCCTCGGGATTTTCGTCATTGTAAATACCTGCATGCAATTTTGTCATCAACCGATTTCGTGCTTCGGTGCAAGGCGACTTGCCGTTTCTATTGAACAGAAATCCGAGAAAGATAAACCCGTCGTCAATTGTATATACTCGAGTCTTGTCAATCGAAGGCGTCAGCTTCAGGTTTCTTAATTCTCTAGTGATAACAGCCAAGGCGCCGGCCACTTCGTCGGCATTTCTACCAAAAACGATAAGATCATCAGCAAATCGCAGAAAACAGTATTTTTCCTTATTAAGCACCTGATCTAATCGATTAAGATAGATATTAGATAACACCGGGGCCAGCGGTAATCCCTGGGGTACACCACGAGATGGGGCTATAAGTTCTACCCCATCAAACCGATCAGCCGCAATACATTTATGTATGAGAGAGCAAATAGTAGAGTCTTCACCAATAGCTGTTAGAATTTCAGAGAGAATTGAAAAATCGATGTCGTTGAAAAAGTCTTGAATATCGACTCGAAGCGCATGAGTTACTTCTTTTTTACAAGTTTTTTCCGCTATCATAACTGCTTGGAACGCGCCTTTTCTGGGGCGATAGGCATAACTCTGCGGTTGCAGTAAACGATCGTAGTTGAAAACAAGGTAGTCTGCTACTGCTCTTGATACAACTTTATCTCGTAGCGAGGCAATAACTAACTCACGCAAGTTGCCGTTTTTCTTTTGTTTAGTGAATACGATGTATGGCCTGGGAGAATATGTTTCTGATAAAAGTTCATTTTGCAAACGGCCCAGGCGATCGCGCTGGTTATGTGAAAATTTGTTGATTGTCACACCATCGAAACCGGGTCCGCAGTTCTTCAAAGCGACCGAGTCCCATGCCCGGGTAAGGCTTCGTTCAGTCGCCAACCTTGTGAGATTATTTTGTCTCTTGTTTTTCATGGTATGAGTAATGCCCCTATTTTCATCAAATAATATAAGCCTCAGGAAACTCAACAAATTCGCCACGTCCGAGAATGATTTGCTTACCCCGGCTGTTATCCAGCATAGGGTAAATACGCAACGTATCTTTTTTTTCGTCCATGATACTGATGACCGCTTCCTTTAATGCCTTTATCGCGCTATCCGCAAGATCACATTCAAAGACCGATTTCTGCACGCGTACGCCGTATCGTTTCATAATTTTTGCTATGTGACGCAGTCTTTTTGAATCAGCTATATCGTAAACAGCCAGATATTCCATTCACGCGCCCTTCATTAAATCAGTAAGTTCCAGTGGACTATTTTCACGGATGGAGTTGGAAAACATCCGCACAATTTTTCTCATAAACTGGTTTAGTGAAGGTCTATAGCGCGATGGCTGCTGTTGAAATTTATTATATATTTTAAGATAATGATTGAACGGCTCTTTCTTCAGACGGCAACCGTGAGTTCCGGTTGATTCGAAATCATCAGGAGTAAATGTTTCTTTCTGAAGATTACGCAGTACAAAATGGTCACAGAACTGTGCACGAATCAGCTCCATCATGTCAAGAACCAGACTTGGACGGCCGTAATCGAGATGATGTAAAAACCCCACAAAGGGATCAAGGGCGTTAGCATAACATAGTGTGACAAATTCACCAACGGCCATCATATAGGTTAACGACAGCAGTGCATTTACGGGATCTTTTGGTGGCTGCCTATTCCTCCCATGCCATTGGTGAGGAGGCGGCAGGCAATTACCAAGGACCATGAAGTATGCTCTGGAAGCCGCGCCTTCAATTCCCAAGATTTGATCCAAAGCAGATGTTTCCGATACAGAATCTTTTAGGTATGATAGCGTCGAATATACTTTTGGGTCATGAAACCACTCACATTTCTTCCAACGTCGTAGAACCATCAACTGCGAGTCGATTTTAGCTTCAACTAATTGTTGGGCATATAATAAAGAAATCTCCGGGTTTAACATACACTCATATTGCGCCAAACGAAGATATACATTCCTGGGATATCCCGGCTGAAGTATTCCTTTGAATTTTCCATTGGTACTGGCATAGATCATGGCGATGCCACTAGTCAAAATCTCGGAAATAACTTGTGTACTTACTTGAACATTGCCGAATATGACCACTCGATCAACGGATACCTGGGGAATTGACCTAAGTTGCTCGTCGCGGCGGTAAACAACGAAACGACCTCCACTTTTTCGAAGGTAGGTTCCTTGTTCGGTAATGTATAGGGTGCTCATTATCAGAATTCTCCTTTGAAACTTAAGAATTGTCAATGGTGAATTGTCAATGGTGAATTGTCAATGGTGAATTGTCAATGGTGAATTGTCAATGGTGAATTGTTAACGACTAATTGCTAATGATTGAAACCAAGAACGGGAAAAAATTATCAAGTATCAATTAGTAATTCACAATTCAAGTTTCCTTTTTTATTAACAGAGGCCGCAAAACGGGCTCGGATATTGCTCCTATGAAACTTAAACATTTTTACGCATTAATTTGATTGCCGGACGAGGTGTTTGTAGTTAACCATGTCAATGGTGTCATAATGCGCAAAGGATGACAGCACTGACGTGCTTAACTACAAACGGGCCTATTGCCCGAACAAAGTTTCGTCTTGTATTAAATGGGGCCGCGTAGCGGGCTCAAAAGTGGCTCCGTTGAAACTTGAAAAAATTGAACACCGAATTTCGAACAAGAAATTATGAATGTCGAAGGAAACTTCACGATTCGAAATTCCTTGTTCGAAATTCAATATTAGATTTAAGTTTCGTTTTTTATTAATCAAGCCCGAGAATCGGAGGCCTTAATAGGCACTCCTTTGAATATCTATATAGATATAAGCTGCGATTCTGCGATTTTTCCGGAGTATTTTTTGTATTTTAATGGAAAGAGCCACTTACAAAATTATGTCCGGTTGTATTTCGGCGCAAATCACGCATCGGCGGCCATCATGTGTAAAGCACATAGGGATAATAACACTATGCACATTTATCCATAATAACCACATCTACGCAACTTGCGCTCAAAATCTACCTCGAACATAGTTTTGCAAGAGGCTCGGAAGATAAAACCTGAATCCGTGATGGTTTTCTTTTTATGTAGCTGTAAGGCATCAAATCCTTAGCTGCAGTGACTACTGCAAGTGTTTGATAACGCAGCAGATGCATAAAAAGAAAGCCATTCTGCGATAGCAGAACGATCGCTAAAATGTACAATACCTATTAGGTAACCTTTTTTATACTTATCGTCACGGATTCAGGTAAAATATTAAAGATCTCTGTGGTTTATAATTGTTTTTATTCACCACCCACTGCGTTAGAGAACACAGAGAGCTCAGAGATTCATTATTTTGGTTGTGGCTACGCTGCATTTAGTTCTTAGTATTCTTTATCCCGGGAGTGTGTCTTCAAAATGTGAGTGACAAATAGTGATGCCCATGACAAAAGTCTGAAATCAAACTAACGTCGTGTCATAACTCATTGATAATCAACATGTCAATTTTGGGGAAATCAGCGTTTTTTGACTTTTGTCGTGAGCATCAATAGTAAATCGTTCGCCGCGGCGAATGAATAACATGTGCGCAGCCAGGAGCCGAGCGTGAGCGAGACAGTAATTTGCAAATTAGCAAAGCGGCAACACCGCGTTACTTTTACCTCAACCCAGGCATTCACCAGAGTTACTCATATTTTGAAGACACACTCCTATCCCAGAGAGATGAAAGGGTGGCACTCAATAGATTTTATAAACCACAATTCTCCGTAGCCACCGAAATATCTCAATATCTCCTTTCCCTTTGTGTCATAAGTGCTTGCAAATCAACAAAAGTTTGGTCACGCACTTAAAACATTAATAATCAGCATGTTCCGACACAGATCCCAACGTTTAAACCAAAATGAAATGAATTTTTCCTAAAATGGATAAATTAGGTCAAAAACGCCCTTGCAACCCTTTGATACTGAATATATAATAAAACCCGGAGTCAGAATGAGCCCCGCGAATAAGGGGATTGAGACAAGCCACTGCAGCGACAGTAAAAAAACATATTATGGTCAGAATGAGCCCCGCGAATAAGGGGATTGAGACAAGCCGAAATTGAAAAGATCGAATAGAGTATTTTGTCAGAATGAGCCCCGCGAATAAGGGGTTAAGGGCATGTCCATAAATTAATTGGCACTTCCAATCCTGCTAGTATCGTTACAGTTTTCACGCTCAGTTTTTGGTCATATTTAATTCCATTGACCAAGAAAATCAGAGTAATAGCGAGCTATTTCGAGGATGATTCGACCGAAACGGGATTAAACATTGCCTGAAAATGGGGTGCGAAAATGCTAATTAATTTATGGACATGCCCTAGCAGTCTGATTAATTCATGCTAAGGTGAATAATGAATGAAAATCATTTTAGGAAACTGACTCGCCCGGATGATGGATACGAAAGGTGAGGTGAATGGCGAAAAGCAGCAGGAATATTGCAATATTTCAATGTTTTTCGTCATTTGGATCGGACATAGTAGATGACGTGAAGATAAGATGCGAAAAATCCAAGTTATTTATTTGTGAGTCCTAACCATAATATCCTCAAACCGGCTAGATAAGCTCGATCTTTAAGTGAGAGTGCTATTTCTATATCCTCTATTTCCAACGAATATTGAGGACATGCCAGCTTTTTATTTTTTCAGGTAGGACCTCTTCTCCTATCCGAGGTCGAAAATTTTCAATAAAATTTGGGGACAGAATCCAACATTCGATAAATTCATATCCATTCAGTATCGGACGATTGAATTGACTTAAATGGAGTGCCGGTCGTTCGCTTTCCGGCGTGACATCAATTTGCAGAAGCTGGTTCGCTGCCACTATAGTGCTGTTATGCCCCCAGTAAGAATGGATCTCTGCCTTAGCAACGATATTCCTAAAATGCTCGATTTCGACCGGAGTGACAGTCACTACCGCGCGGATCAGAGAAAATGGAAATGAGTTCCCAACAAGGATACGGTTTTTGTTTTTCTTATCATTCATAAGTGAAGAAATGGTGTCGGATTTGGGTTAAAGTTAACATCTTTTCTGCTAACACAGAGACGAGGTTCCAGTGTTCGGAATCACAAAGCCTGTTATGAACGCATCCAGGCTTTTGAAACCATGTTTTATTATAGATAAAGGAGTAAGGAACACAAATTTCCGGTGATTACCTTAAAAAAAAGTCATCGATAGTGTCGATCTCTTCATCATGACTGGGGCTAATAATTAACTTAGAGCCACTTGCAAAACTCTTTCCGGCTGTATTTCTACACAAATCGCGCATCTGCGGCCTCCATATATAAAGTGCTTAGGGATAAAACTATGCACATTTACACATAGCGACCACACCAACACAATTTGTGCTCAAAATCCATCTCGGACATCGTTTTGCAAGAGGCTCTTAAATAATAAAAAAAAATAAAGCAACATCCGGAAATTTAAAGAAATCTATTCTTAAACAACCTACTAAGAGCGACTTTCGAGTCGTATTAATTCTCCAAAACAGTGAATTATGAAATAAAACTTAATTGCCAATATCGAATAACCTCTATATGAATAGAAAAATGAAAAACATTCGCAACAAACAAAGAATAAGTTCAAATCGTCAATATTTGAGAAATATTTCCGAAATTCGGCTTTATTTCCACCGTAACCAGAGTCCGATATACTTTGTCAACGAAACTAATATTAATTTATTCGGCGTCGGCGAATGGATTTCGAACCTTAAATTTATATGCCAGAATGATTGTTTTGATGGTTGTCATCCGAATGTTTTTACACCAATGGAACGGACTGACAAGCAAGTCGATTCAATGAGCGGAAAACTGGGCAAATCAGACAGTGGTGAATGCGACATAGAAGAGGTATCGTTGAAAAGCCAGGCGTCTGTTGCATCAATGGAATCCCTTAATAATAACCTTCTGCGAAATCCTGCGGTAATTGATTATATTCAACAAAGAGGACCAGGGGGTAAAGTTCTTCTAACTTATTTCAATGAAGAAACGGAGCATTTATGTAATATCCCGGGCTTGGAAATATGTTTCCCGCCGGCCGAGTTACGCAGAAAAATTGATGATAAGCTGGCAGCCAATCGCATCGCAGAAAAAGCCGGAATACCTTGTATTCCCTACGTCACAGCACATGTGGAAAGCTATCAGCAGCTACGAACATTGTCTGCTCATCTTGGGAATGACCTGGTGATACAATTACCCTTCGGCGCCGGCGGAAAAACGACCTTTTTTATCTCCAATAAATCGAATTGGCAAGTTTATGCCGAAGAAATATCGTCCGAGCGGAAAGTTAAAATTATGAAACGAATTACGTGCCAGGGGAGCGCAATTGAAGCTTGCGTGACGCGCCACGGCACGATCGTGGGACCCTTAATGACAGAAATGGTTGGTTTCGAAAATCTAACCGTTCGCAAAGGTGGCTGGTGTGGTAATGAAGTGTCATGTTCTGGCTTTTCGCAGGATGTTCAGAATAACGCTAAAAAATGGACTGAGGCATTTGGTAACGAACTCTTTAATAGGGGATATCTAGGCTATTTCGAACTGGACTTTCTGTTAGACGCGACTACTGGCGATCTTTATTTCGGAGAGTGTAATCCTCGTCTCACTGGAGTAAGTAATTTAACGACAATGTCCGCGTTTTCTTATGCTGACTTACCTCTCATATTGTTTCATCTTTTGGAATGGTTCGACGTTGATTACGATCTAGACGTCAAAAAAATCAACGATCGTTGGTCTACCCCTGAATATATTGATGAATGGAGTCAGCTAATTTTTTTCCACATTGAGGAACAGGCTGCTCATCTTTCGTTTGCACCCAGTTCAGGTGTCTGGCGATTGGACGGTAATGATCGCACCGACTATTCACGTTTTCAGGCACATCGGATGACATTGGAAAGTGAATCGGAAGCATACTTCTTTAGAACACGTAAACGCGGAGAGTTCGTTACTCCAGGCACTCAGCTGGGACGATTGATCACCAAAGGTCGCCTGATGGACTTCAATAATCAGCTTAATGACCGTGCTAAACGATGGATACGCAGCATTCGCTCAATGTATCAATAATTCAACTATGGAACTGTAAATAAATAAATCATCGAAATCTTCATCTCACCTTCACATCATATTGTATTGAAGCTCAATCACAAATTCCTCAACGTAGCTTTGACTACGCCTGTCGATTTGTTCAATCTCTTCAACCCAATCTAATGCAAATCTGAGCGCCCTTTCGATGATTTATTTATTTACGGTCCCTATGGAGAAAACATTATGACAAACAAACTTGTTGCTATTATTGGGGGAACTCCTCAAATGTAACCGTTCAGCCCCCCCGGTTTTCCTTTTTATTAGCGCTGTGCTCTGCTGGAGCAGCTATGCTACGGCAGCAGCGGGAATTGGGGGGGCATCGTGGCCGCGTCGTCTTTCAGAGATGACATGTGCCAGATAATTCC
>JAJFLO010000094.1 GCA_021772675.1 Verrucomicrobiota bacterium
AATGAATTATTTTGGAGGGTCACTGTCCTCAGTGACCGAGCATACGCAAAGCAAACGGTCACTGAGGACAGTGACCCTCCAAAAGCTTGCCTTCCAACCAAGGGCTAGGCGAAATCTTAATAATTTTTCCGAAAATTTAATGCTCAAAAAACCTTCACGCATAATTGCTCACATAGAAACAGGTTTTTACGGCAATATTATTGATTTAGACCACAGAATCGCTTACCTTTGCTGTATAATAAATCTAAGCAAATTTTTTCTAAGATACTTAAATTTTGGAGATTATGTCTAAACGCTGCCATATTTTCCGGCGATTCAGGTAACAGATTTGCTTACCTCGGCCAGCAATTATGGGTGAATGAATTATTTTGGAGGGTCACTGTCCTCAGTGACCGAGCATACGCAAAGCAAACGGTCACTGAGGACAGTGACCCTCCAAAAGCTTGCCTTCTAACCAAGGGCTAGACAAAATCTTAATAATTTTTCCGAAAATTTAATGCTCAAAAAACATTCACCCATAATTATTGTACCTCTGCAATCTTCTCACGTAACACAATAACAACAGTTCGCCACATGTTCACAAGGGGACTCACTTGAAAGGGAATGACTAAGCGATGGAAATACGATTAAGCAAAGAACAAAAAATTAAAGTCAACAGTCCGCAGGCGATTTTCAATATCATGCTGCAAATTCTGCTGCGTGAAAATAAGATTGGCAGGAATAAAGAGCATTTCTGGGTTGTCGGCCTGGCCACATCCCATAAAATTCTGTTTATCGAACTGGTGAGTTTAGGCAGCATCAGCAAAGCGATTGTCGACCCGGGGGAGGTCTTTCAATTATCCATTCACAAGGACGCCGTTGCCGTCATTCTTGTTCATAATCATCCCTCCGGAGAGTCTCACTCCGTCTGCACCGGACAAAGATATTACGGATAATTTGATTCAGGCAGGTCGAATTATCAGCAAAGAAATTATGGATCATTTAATTATCACTGAACGTGGGTTTTACAGTTTTAATCAGTCCGGTCTTCTGGATGAATTAAGACGCAGTAAAAAATATGCCCTGAAATACCTCGAAGAGAGGCGAATTCGCGAAGAGGGAGAAGAGAAAGGCGAGAAAAGAAAAGCTGTTGAAATGGCAAAGTCATTGAAAAAACAAAAAGTTGAAATCTCAATTATTGCGAAAGCTTCTGGATTATCAAAAGAAGAAATCGAGAAGTTATAAGACAAATCCAGGCTAATATAAACACTGTTTATCCAGCAATTATGGGTGAATGAATTATTTTGGAGGGTCAGTGTCCTCAGTGACCGAGCATACGCAAAGCAAACGGTCACTGAGGACACTGACCCTCCAAAAGCTTGCCTTCCAACCAAGGGCTAGACGAAATCTTAATAATTTTTCCGAAAATTTAATGCTCAAAAAACCTTCACCCATAATTGCTGTTTGTCAGAGATCTGGTTAAGAAAGTTGGTTGGTTGGTTTTTTAAGGGCTCACAAATAAATAACTTGGATTTTTCGCGTCTCATCTTCACGTCACACTTTGCCCGATCCAAACGTCGAAAAACATTGAAATATGGCAATATTCCTGCTGCGTTTCGCCATTCCTATCGATCAAATCTGACATAAATCTGAGCGCGAAATTATCCAAGTTATTTATTTGTGAGCCCTTAGCTTGTTTTAGATTAATGAGTTATGGAGGTTTCGAGGGTGAAGGAATAGTGTTGAAAATCCGCCGTGGTTTATAACGCGCCGTGGTGGGTGGAAACTATTTCAAGTCTTCGGGTTTCCGCCGCGGCGGATAAGATATGTGCTCGTAGTAGAAAGCGGATGAATTATTCAGGTTAGAATACAAATTTCCAGACAATCAAGTTTTGATAAACAACTGCCTGGAATGATGCGCATGCGGGACCGAAAAACATGCTTTTAGTAGTTATAATGTATTCACAGATTAAAAATACGCATTAGAATACATCACAACAAACATAGCGCAGCCGTTGGCCGCAACCAAATTCTGGAAAGAATATCGAATGTCGAACAAGAAATGTCGAATGATAAAGTTTTCTAACTGCGTTGAGCTGTTGGTGTAGGGGGGTGCAAAAAGCGCCTCTCATTATCCTTCAATATTCATAATTCCTTGTTCGATATTCGATATTCTATCTTCTTTATGAATAACATCTTATGAATGACGAATCATGAAAACTTGTTAAAAAAACGAGATTCTTACGGATAGTAGTATGAAATACCTGAATTCAAATCTTACTTATTGTATGAATGTTCATCCGTGTGAGACACTTGATGATATTTTTCATAATATAACCCGGTATGTTATGCCAATCAAAGAGCGGGTTTGTGCCGATAGCATGTTTGGGGTAGGCATGTGGTTTCCACATTTGGTTGCCTCAACACTCATTGAACATATTGAACGGCTAAAAGAATTTTTGATCCAAAATGATTTGTATGTTTTTACAATAAATGGATTTCCATGGGGCCCCTTTCACGGACAAGCGGTTAAACAGAACGTATATAAACCAGATTGGTCCGATCGCCGCCGTCTCCACTATACAATGGATTTGATCGATATATTAGCAGCGCTTTTGCCGATCAATGGTGAAGGTTCAATTAGCACTGTACCAATAACATATGGGAAAATATTGCCGGAACAAACTGTTACTTTTTTATCCAAAGCAACTGAATATTGTAATACTGTTTATAATAAGACCGGTAAAAAAATTTACTTAGCACTTGAGCCTGAACCCGATTGCTATTTGGAAAATACCGACGACGTCATAACCTTTTTTGAATCAATACGCAATTCCAAAACAAATCTTAAAGACTATTTAGGTATATGTTTCGATACGTGTCACTTTGCAATCCAGGGAGAGGACCTGACTCAGTCAATGAAACGCATGTTGGCAAATGAGATCCCTATCTATAAAGTTCAAATTTCTTCAGCGATAAAAGTAGACAATACATTTGGTGACACGGATTTGTCTGTATTACGCGATTTTGAGGAGCCTGTTTACCTTCATCAAACACGAATCTTTGACAAAAAAACGATGACACTGCTGAATCGATTTCAAGATTTAGGTGACGCTTTAGATGCCAATAAAAAGGGGCTGTGGTATATTCACTTTCACGTTCCTCTATATTTTTCAAACTTAGGCTATTTAGGCTCTACTCAAACTGAACTTTCACCGGATTTTTTAAAATTTGCGTTTAATGAGTGTTCTAATATCGAAATCGAAACTTACACACTTAATATAATGCCAAATCATTCATTATCTGTAGGCGAATCAATCGTTAAGGAGTTTCAATGGATTTTTTCAAATACGTCTTAAGTAATTCATCCATTGAGTATCCTGCTAAAGCTGATTTAATAGTATCGGAATTTGAATTCTAAGTGGTTATAATTGCGATAAAAGTACATATTTAATGAAATCATTATCTTGGAGGAGCGTGCGTTTGTAGTTCCGTCTTCAGGCGGAAGTCTCCGATGAGCTTTAGCGAGTCGATAGGTACCATACACTCGCTGAAGCGTCGTTAAAACTTCCGCCTGAAGACGGGACTACAAACCTAACCCCGTCCGAGTTTTTCGTTGATTTGATTGTATAAGCACTTGTATTTTAAGTTACAATTGATGTGAGACGAAAACCCCGGCGAAGCCGGTTAAGTTCATCCCCCTTGATTGTGTCGATTTAATAAGTTGTATTTGTTTGAATCAATCGTTTCCCTCACTTTAAAAATGGAACTGGTCTGTCATTTTTTATTTGGAAACTTAAAATAGCCAATTCTATAAACGTCCTGGATTGAGCATTTTTTCGGGCTTATCAACTTTGCATTACGTACCCCGCACCACCGAAAATCGTGTTCAATGTGACACAACGATCGACCAATGATACGTTTGCAACATGCTTTATTGAAAGTAAGCATTAGAATGATATCTTAAGCCCTTTACAAAAAGCATTTTATAATCTTCCAAAACTAAGAAATTACTGATATTTCAACTTAATAACAGGACCGATAATGGGAAGCTACCGATTTGGCGCTAAAGGATTTGTCACTGACAGTTTGCTTGAACCTCTGCTCAATTCTCTGCCCGACATTATACATTCAGTCGATAAAAAAGGGAATATTATTTTCACAAATAAGAAAGCGTCACATCTACTGGGATATACACATGAAGAATTACTTTCTATGTCAGTATTTGACTTATACGCTCCAGAGATACGCACTCAGGTCAAGAAGGGATTTGCACAGCTCCAGGAAAAAGGAAAAATGACTTTCAGAGAAAGTCTATTGGTTGCAAAATCCGGCGAGATCATTCCCGTAGAAATCCGGTCGTTTGGTGTCTACAATGAAAAAGGTGAATTCATCCGCACCTTTTCAATGTTGAGAGATATTCGTGAAATGAAAGAAATGCGCGATAACTTAATGCATGCTGAACGTTTAGGCGGTATTGGTCAACTTGCATCCTGCGTTGTTCATGATATTCACAATCCGTTAATGGTCATCCAACTATATACAGAAATGCTGTTGCAGGATTCATCGCGATATATGGTTCCCGAATCATCTGATGAGGTTGAGGAATATTTGCATCAGATGCAGAAGGCATCAGAAAAAATTCAAAAACTCCTGAATCACCTTCGCAATTTTTCACGTAAACAATCTGAAGTGAAAGAAACCGCCAAGGTCAATGACTTAATTGGTGATGCGTTATTCATGGTCATGAATAAAATTATTAATCAAGGCATTAGGGTTGAGCGGGAAAATGAAGATAAAGATTATTCGACATACGGCGCACGTATTCAGTTAGAACAGGTATTAATGAACATCATAAGTAATGCGTGTGATGCCATGAAAGCATCAGATGAAAAGAGCTTAAAAATATCAATAAGTAAAGAAAAATTAAATCAAAATAATTATATAAAATGCGCTATTACCGATAGCGGATGTGGCATTCCCCAAGGAAGCATTGATAAAGTTTTCTCTTCATTTTACACAACTAAAAAAATGGGGGAAGGGACCGGAATTGGTCTTTCAATATGCAACGATATTATAGAAAGTCATGAAGGGAAAATTCAGGTGGAATCAGAATTTGGTGTGGGCACTACATTTATAGTCCTTTTTCCCGAAGTTAAAAAGACTGGTAAAAGCAAGAAATGATTTACTTAGGAGTTGCGCAAAATAAACTATTCATCTTTTCGCTTTGGTTTGCGGTAGATTTTGACGATGCGATTGAACAAGACGGCAGACATAGCCATCTATTTCGAGATTATTGTGATTGAGTAGCGACACAATGTGCAGTGATGATAAGATGAAAAATGGATAGTTTATTTTTGCGCAACTCCTTAGGTAAGAAATACGGCAGACCTTTCATAAAAGACATAAACAATCCTTGTATTCTCGCACTTATATCTAATCTTATTGAACTTAATTGTCTAGGTAGTGTATTCTAAGTTGTTTTAATTACGATAAAAGTACTATTTCGTGAACCTGTTGTGCCGGGCAGGCCTGATTTACAGTGTAAATCTTTAGAGTGCGGTGATCATTCACCGCTTTGGATTTACCAGCGCGATTTAACTTTTCAGAAAGGATTAACATTTGCAATACAACCCATGACTGCCGGGCAATTAAAAGCGTTAAAGGATTGCCGCACCAAAGACGCTCAAAATCGAGTGTCATAATACGTTGCAAGATAAATGATTATTTTCTTGAACTATCCTCGGCGAAGCCGGTTAATTGTAATAATCTGCCTGCAATGGCAGTGAGATTACTACGAAATTAATGCAAGACAATTTTGTCCAATATTATAATTTGGGTTATTGGTACTATACCGACAGCCATCAGGTTTTCGACAGGTTTCTGTATAATTTTTGCCTGAAATAAATAACGAATGTCGAAAAAGCTACTGCTTGCAGTATATATAAGCGAATTTGGTATCGGTCTATTAAATTATTGAAAATGTTAAAGTTCACATTTTAGATTTCAATGATGAGTTAAAACCATGACTAATTGGTATGAAAAGAGGTATGAACTATCCCCGTTTTGCGTTAGAGACTTGTATCAGATGTGTTAGTTTGCAGCAATTATGGGTGAATGAAATATTTTGGAGGGTCGGGGGGGGGGGAGGCCCGACCTAAACACTAAAAAAAGAAGAAGAT
>JAJFLO010000095.1 GCA_021772675.1 Verrucomicrobiota bacterium
TTTGATCTATTTGAAATAAATTAACGCTCGATTACTAACAAGCGAGTATACCGGCGGTTTTGCCCGCAACAGATGAACTGTGACCATGGAGTAATTGTGTCAGATTTCTCTTGTAAAAAGGACGTCGAAATTTACGACGCCAATTTTCTTTTAAGGCTGCTTTGAAGGAAAAACGATATGCTGATGCCGCAAAATTGGCTATGTGTGCAGGAGAAGAAGTCGCCGGAGATAAACGTCAACTTGAATTGCTGTCTAAAAACGTCGATCTCATTGCACCATTACAATCTCAACAAAAAGTTCAGGAGTTAGCGTTTCGACGGATAATAAAGGGTTCCTGGAAGGGGGCCCAAAATGTGTACTCTGCTGCATTATTATCTACTGTAAAAGATTTTAAAGGTGAAGCTAGAGGGTACCTACGATCAGCTGAAAATTGGTTGAGGTCATATTTTGAAGAATCCAGGAAAAAGGAGAATGATTTTAATAATGAGAAACTTAAAGATATGGAAATCGTTGAATTGGCCTTTACCCACTTCAATCTTTTTGGCCCAGATGGGATGGTGAATTTTATTCTCGGCTGGCAGCCACCAGAAGTGATATTCCGTGTAACCAAACAAATTATTAGGCGCTTTGTTGATACCGGAGATTTTGTAGCCATTGATACCATTTCTAAACTTGGATGTAAAAATCAATACTTCATGATAGGTGTCGCAAATGAACTTATCGTTGTGGGCCAATTTCCTCCAGCAGTAGCATTAGATAAATGCTTAGAAGTAATTAATCATAAAAAGAATTGTATATCTAAGTCTCGTTCAGCTTGGGACGAAAATGCCATCAACCTGGCAATAATCTCATTTATTGAAACGTGTTCAGCAGCAAAATTGAACAGTGCTAAAATTCTACAAGTCCTAAATAATTATTTCCCTCAGAGAGCATCTCGCTCTGTTAGTAGTGAAATTCAACATTTAGAGCGAAATATTTTTCTAAGGGCAACTGCACTTAGAGGACTTCTATCGGATAGTATTGAAACTGATATAGAAACTTTGATGCCAGTAGAACTTCTTGATATACAAAATAAATATGAAAATGAAAGAGATATAACTGAATTCAAAAACATCGTCGGAGCCCAATTACCTTGGTATATTCTTCGATCTCGTATCATAATTAGTGACATAGAGAAACCCGACTCAGTAATCCAGCAAGCTGGAATTAGTTCGATAAACGCACACGAGGATAGATGGAGAAAGCATGATCGAGTGACATTCGAAATCAATAATGTGTATTTTGAAATTTTAGTTTTTTACAAAAACATCAGCAACCAAGAAATTGAGAAATTTGACAAGATACTTCGCGAGAATCACAATTATCTTTATCTTACAGATTGTTTAAATGCTGTTCGAGTTGCATGTCGTTTGGAACATCTTCGAGGAATCAGAAACCAGCTTGAGCTCTCTTGCCGAGAGAAGGTGGAATCTCTTTCCAACGAACAACCTGAAACCAAAGCCGAATGGTATATTGGACTTGCTAGAGCAGTTCTTCCCATAAGCAAAGCCGACGCATCAGCTTATTTCAATTGTGCAATTGAGTCAGTCTCTAAATTTGGGGATGAAGTTCTTGATAGATGGAAAGCCGTATTAGCCTTGGGAAAGCGGTATGCAAAAAGTGGTAGAGCTTCACCGGAGCTTGTTTATCGCTTAATACGATGTGCTGATTTAGTGGGAG
Source organism: Verrucomicrobiota bacterium (assembly GCA_021772675.1). GTDB lineage: Bacteria > Verrucomicrobiota > Lentisphaeria > JABSQK01 > JAJFLO01 > JAJFLO01. The sequence goes on from JAJFLO010000095.1 coordinate 1,720, forward strand.
AAAATGTAGATGACCACCTTGACCGAAATCAAGTGATTAAGATTGGGGTAAGCCTTTGTCCAAGTTCTGTATTTGCGGCCGTTAGTAGATGGCGAGATCGAGATATCGGTCGTATTGATGATCAAATTCAAACATTGGCTTATGAAGCCGTATTCTCAAAAATAATTACACCATCAGTAGGCTGGTCAATATCTGCATTTATCGAAGGCAATAAACTTTTGGAAATTGCTGCTCTCTGCATAGAGAACGAATCGGATGTGACCCGTCAAGAATATATTCTTGATTCAGCAGTAAAAACTCTTCGATTTTGCTATTCACCTGAAAATTCCTGGAGAAAACTGGGCAGTCTGGCGAAACAATTCTCTCTAAAAAACACTGAACTAGAACTAATTCTCGCTTTTCACAATGATCAAACAAATGCGAAAAGCGATATCGGATCGAATGAAAATACTCGAACGGATTACTCAGAGAATTCTGAAAATATAGATTGGAATCAAATCCTTGGCGATCTTGAACTCGATACAAATACTGGGTTAAGTAAAGCAATAACTAACTTTAATCAAATATCTAAGCCGCAATGTTCGAAAAGGTTCTGGAAAGAAATATTCATAAAAGCTCCTGAAAGTAATGCGAGTAAATTATTAGAATCAATTGCAAGGACTGATGCTGCAAGTTTTTATGATGTCCAAAACGCTTTGTCAAGTTATCCAAATGAATGGTATGAGAAGATAAGTGTTAAAAGAGTATTCCCAAATGTTCTCGAATTAATAGCACGGCGTTTTGCATCCAAATTAACCATAGACTATAACCTAAAATATTTTTTAGATGGTATAAAAGACGATGTATGTATTCTCAAGTCGATTAATAAAGGAATTATAACAGGACTGGCAGAATCTAATAATATGATTGATGCTGGTACCTTTTTTGGTTTTGCATGTATAATACAAACATTTATCTCGCCACAAGAGGCAGGAGAACTTCTTGAATTTTCCCTCGCTCGATTCGAAAAGCATATTGATGATGATTGCGGCGATGGTCCTTGTGCTCAATGGTTGTTGCCCCCGTCCGAAATTTGTAAGGCAGTTACAGGTTATGTTTGGGCAGGGTTAGGTTCACCACGTTCCATTATTCGATGGCAAGCGGTACATTGTGTTCGTAGGCTTGCAGAAACAAACTGTGACAATGAGATTGACGCTTTAATTGAGTGGCTAAAGAAGGGTTGTTGCGATGCTTTTGGAAGTCGGATATTTCCTTTCTATGAACTCCATGCCCGACAATATTTACTGATAGCCATGGCTCGGATTGCGATCGACAATCCAGAAAAGCTAAAACGACATTATGCTGTTTTTAAACAGTTAGCACTCGATGGAATACCACACATACTTATACAACAATTTGCGGCCAAAATTGCGCTTTGCATTGAAACTTTTTATCCAGAAACTTATTCCATCGACATCACAACTAAACTTTGCCAAATCGGGAAAAGTCAAAAACCAGTAAAAAAAATAAAGGAATTTGGTAACGAGTTGGAATCTCCTTGGCATAAACAGGGAAAGATTGATAGCTCTCTAAAACTACATTTTGATCTTGATTTTGATAGATATTGGTTTGAACCTCTCGGTGCTGTTTTTGGAATCTCTGCACAACAGGTAGAAGATCTCGCTCGTGAAGTGGTCCTAAAGGATTTGAATATAAAATTAGACAACGAATTTATTCGGGATCCTCGCTCCAATTTGTGGCACTTCCAATATCACAATTATGAAACATTGCACAGTCATGGTAGTTATCCTAAAACCGATGGCTATGATTTCTATCTCTCTTATCATGCAATGCTAGCTGTTGCGGCAAAACTGCTATCGGAAATGCCGATTGTGCACAGAAACGATTGGTGCGATAACGAATGGTCTGATTGGATTAAAAGGCATATGCTAACTCGTTCAGATGGCCGTTGGTTGGCTGACCGCCGTGACCCACCACCTTTGGAACGATATTCTTGTCCATTGGATAATGATGCAAAAAATTGGCTGGAAAAGGTTATCGATGAAGATTTCTTGGGTAACCTATTGTTTGAACGCGATGGAAAAACGTGGTTAAATATTCAAGGTATTTGGAATAATATTAGAAGTGAACAGGAGGAGTCATTTTATATTTCAAGCGCTCTTGTTCCTCAAAAAACATCTCAGTCACTGTTGAATGCGTTAAGTACATGCTTAAATCCCCGTGACTATAAACTTCCTGATTATCAGGAAGAAGAAATGGAATTTAAAAATAATCAGTTTGAACTAAAAGGCTGGATTTATAGTCACACAGCAAATGAAGGTCTTGATAAATTTGATCCATATGCAGGAAAAATTAGCTATCCACCTTACAACATTGGTCAGTCGATTATGGAACAATTAGACTTATCTGTAGATACCGAACAACGTGAGTGGTATCAAAATAATTCGAAGACAGCGTCATTGATATGTGATCTATGGGGTGAATACAGTTGGAAAAATATAGAAGAACCTTCTATTCATGGAAAATGCATGAGAGCTTCATTAGATTTTCTAAAAATTCTTTGCGTTAATATGGACCGTGATCTAATTATCAAAGTTTATATAGAGCGAAATTTAAGAAAAATCTATTATTCAAGGTCTGAAAATGAACACAAAGATCGAAATCAGTTTTGCAAAACATATCTGCTATCAGGAAAAGGAATTCTCAGAGATACAAGAATGCGCTATCAACTTAGGTAAAGAAATTGTACAAGAACTTGGGTTAGAACCGGGAGTTGATACCCTTTCTCGTTGGATGGCACATTATATTGCGGAACAAATTGCACTTGCTGAACAAGAAACGGGTAACGAAAAAAACGATGCTAAAAAGTCCTGTTTCAAGACTATTCTGAATCTATGGGAGCATCACTCGTCATTTCCAACTGGTCGGCGTCCTTTCGAGAATTTTGAGTCAATTTTTAGAATACTTGATAGATTCGATCCCGAAAACACTCGATCATTATACTTTTCATCACAGAATATTCAATCAACCAAATCAGACTGTACAATTATCGAGGTTCAAAAGTGGTTGGATATTGCCTTAGACATTGATCGTACAGCACGAGTTTTAATTGACTTCGCCTTTAAACAAGCTGCAAAAAATGCAATGGATGATAAAACAAAATCTTGGCTAAATAAATTATGCGGTTTGACAGGAGATCTGGATGTCGAAGTAATCAAGCGACTTGTCCTCTTAGACCAAGATAACCAGGGAACTGAAGATTCCACTCCATATATAAAAAAATTAGAAAATAGCATTAAATCCAAAATCGGAATGTTGGATAAATTCTTAGAATTAAGTGATGCTGTCCGAGATGCACTTCTAACTGAAATTGAAACTATATCGAAGAAAAACACCACTACAGATTCAAAAGTTAAGTAATAATGGATTTTATCATTTCAAAATTCAAGTTTAATTTGCCGACAGTCATAGTCATAGGTGTTCCATACCGAAGTTCTTGAATGAACTTCGGTTTAATACTACTCAGACACGGCAATTTGGCGGCAAACTGTCGCCAAAATGAAGGAAACAGAGATCACTGAATTTCTGCGGCAGCTTGTCGCAGAAATTCTATGGGGCCACAACCTGTTAATACTGAACAAAATATCGGACACTGCTGTCCGCCTCTACCACCTCCAACCACGCCTAAAATGGACTGATTATGCGATAAATATAGCTCACAATGTTGCCTACCCACTTATAGTTGGAATTTTAATTCTATTGATTCTTCCTTTTTCTCTACTTTTGGTCTTTGACTTTATTATGGGAATTTTTTTATCAGGAGTTTCTTTTACTATTGTCGTTATTTCTATAATTTATTTATGCCATTGGGAATCAAGAAGACTACGATGAATCAGAATAGTGGTCTATTGTATTTCAAGAGGGAATTGTGTCCGCACCAGTGAAAGGATTACGACAACTAAATACCACCAAGGTGATTACCACCTGATCAATTGAACTGTGTCTATTGATAATTGATAAAAAAATAAGCCAGTCCTTTTACGACTTCGGCCATTTTGGGGAAATTGAGTGTGTCGATGGTGTCGGTTATTTGGTGATAGTTTTTGTTTCGGAAAAAGGAGGTATCGGTGATCATGACGGCTTTGTAGCCGAATTTCCAATAATTGCGATGATCGGATAAGTCAACACCGCGCACGGATGATGGAGCGCTCAAACTCCTACAGGAAATGTCTGAATGTTTGTTGATTGCATTACGAATCTTTCGCTTTAAGGAACCGGATTTAAAATTACTGATCACCGCAATGAAATTTCCTTTTCTCGGATAAAAAAGCTTTAGTAGTGAAAGTGGATAATTCTGGACTTTTTCGTCGGTAAAAAATCCTATCATTTCCAGACTAACCATCATCTCAACCGCACTGCCGTTGTTGTGAAGACTCTCCGCATGTATATAACTCCCCATTCCTTTGGTACGAAAGAACGGAGGTTCTTCGTTTGCATACGCTACAAACTGAATTTGAAAATCTATTTTATCTTGGTGTTGAACCAGAATATAGGCTAACTCTATTATAGTCCGTTTCATATGACTCTATACTTAAATTCCTATCCTTTGAGTGTGGTTTATGCATAAATGCGGTACGAAGTCATTTGAAATGCACTATAAACCCGCGACGCCTGATGCATTATCGTCTGCACCCGGCTGATTCCCACAGACATCATAATGAGCGCCAATAACAATGATTTGAGATTTGTTGCCATTTAATAATCCAACTACATTGGCGTATTCATTTCCTTCGTATTCAAACACCTGTTCTTTGGCCACTAATCCCGCCTGCTTAAAGTGTTTCCTAATATACTTTCGGATCTTTTTCTGAGAACGGGTATTTTGATAATTTCGAAAACCCGCAATACCAGTCAAAAATTTGACGTGTTTATGAAGATTTATCGGATGAACAGCAATATTTACATCATTAACCATACCAGCATTTACCTTAAAACTCATGGTAATGAAAAAAATTACCGATAGCCTGAATGAAGTCATTTTTGATATTTGTGAGCCTCTTGCTATAGATTAATTAGTGTCTGTCCCGAAATAACTATATCGTGCAAAATTGACGGAGTAAAAGTAACTCGGATCACCGCCTTGCGGGATCTGAGCAACAATCCGTGTAGCAGCCAAGAATGGCCGCTTTACTTTTAACTATTTAGCGACAGACACTGACTAATCATGTGACTTTTATTGGATATTGAGTCACGAAATTTCAAAAATTCTGCAATTATTTTGAAATATTTATGAAATTTCATAATCAAAAACAAAGATATAAAATATTGTAAAATTCTATAAATAATACAGTTGTGGTTAATCAAAAATCAATTGGCACGTTTAATTCTCTAACACTTTCAATATTCAATTAACAACACACTAATTACATAAAGGAGAATTAAAATGAATTATTATTTATCTAGGATAAATACACAGATGAAATCAACTGAATCGGAAAGAACAATTAAGTTTCTCATGAGTTTAAATTTAAAATCCGTTGGCAATCAAATCAGTGAAAAAGCACTGATTAAAAGTGAAGAATCTGACTTGGGCGATAGCACAACAATTTGTGTCAGAAAATTTCATTATGCATAAAGCTGAATTCACCCGTCGCGACGGGTGAAATCATGTAGCCCAACGCAATGCGCTTGTCTCACCATAGCCAAGATGAGCACTGGGTGTTAAAGATATCTCCAATATTTCAAGCTCTCAATGAGGACGAAATGTAACATGTAACCGTTCACCGAGTGCAAAAAAAACTTAATTTCCCACGAAACACGACAGCCGAACACAGTGAGACGGACTGCCTATCAGGAAGAAATGAGCGACGCGAGTGGCAAAAGTATGCGAAAAAAGACATCCTCTTTTGTGTACTGTGCAAATTACTGGCACTGTGCACAGAAGAATTTTCTTGTTTTTCTTTCGCGTCTTTTCGCGTGTTTCGCGGGGACATGTGCATTGTGTCGTAAACGGATACTACGAAATAAATGTCAGGAATTTCATCGAATGGAACTGCTTAACCAAATGGAAAAATTTTCACTATCTTTTCTAAACGTACTCGCTCCCTGAAGCCAAAAAATTACCGGCCATTCTATGCCGGGTGTTATTTGCCAACAATACAAGTCACCGGTCATGGTAGTTGCGAATGGCATACATTTCTTTTCTACTATATAATCTTTGGCATCCAACAACTCAATTGGAGAGGCAACCTGATGAATCACATTTTCATCCTGCAATCCTCCATATTTTACAAATGCCTTATAGGCTAACGGCAATTCCAATCCAAGCTTTGATTCAACATACCGCATTTCGTCGTCATATGGTGACGAATTTCCTGAAGTGCTCATTTAATTTCCCATTTTGTCGCTGGCTGCGGGTATCAGGGATACCAATTAGAATCACCTGAACAGACTTTGCATGGTATCCTATTATGTTTATATCTCTTGTTATCCTTGATTACGGTAAATTTACAGGCTTGCGATACCTGAAACCTATCCCATTTCCTACAGATTATTTCGATCATTTATATAATGCCCACAATGTAAATAGTGTCTGCCCAGAAATGGCAAATAGTAACGCGGAGTTGCCGCTTCGCTAAAACTGCTAATTCAGTTTTGCCGTCTCGTTTCACTCGGCTCCTGTCTGCTAACCCAGTTTATTACTCAGGCAGGAATGCCCGAGTTACTTGTAAAGCCTCCAAGCTAAGCAAATAAGCCATTTCTGGACAGACACTAAATAGCATACCAAAATACATGTATTATGTTATCACAATAATTTGATCGGTGTTAAAACACTATACCATAACGATTCACACAAATAAAAGTAACTATGTCAGTTGTTGTACTCATATCAAATGAAGAAGAAATTGAATCGTTAATTCGATGGGGCTGCCATTTTGCTACCGCCAGGCATCTTGATCTGTCGGTGATTTACGCTAAACATTCGAAAAAAAGGGCAGATCAGGAAGAAATTAATATTGATGAGTCCCTTACTTCAGAAGATAGTCTGATCCGAACCGTCTGCACATTATTAGTCTCAGTTAAACAAGACTTTGAGTACGGTCCAAATCCACATGGGGAGAGTGAATCTTTTTCCTGTGCTCTGCCGCGGTTTAAAACTATTGATGGAAAACATTTATTACCGATTATCAAATCCGAACTAAAATCGCTGGACGCAAATCTATTTATTTTGGGACAACAAATCCAACAACGCAGCGACCGAGAGCTTTCCGCGCTTGTTAAACAGCTACTGTATAAAGCCCCCTGCGATACCATGTTAATTCGACCTGGAGAATCCCGGGGACGAGAATGTAAACGAATTCTTGTGCCCGCTGCTGGCGGCCCTCACTCAAAAGTCGCGTTAAAATGGACAAGTCAAGTCACAGAAAAGAATAACGGTTGTCTGACTGCTCTCTATATCGAAGCGAACATGGGCTATGAGGCTGAAGAAGTCGGAGAAGTTGTGCTAAACCGAATATTAAACGAAACCGGCATCTCATCTTCAGACATACTGGAGAAAAAGATAATCGTTGCTGATAATGTTCAAAAAGGTATCGCTGAAGCCGCAAAGGATGGCTATGATCTCGTTCTGGTCGGCGCGACTGACCATGGATTTGTCAGCCGCATACTTTTCGGCACTATCCAAAAAGCGTTATTACAAGGACCCAACGCGGTTGCCATAGGCACCATGCGTTCCGCCCGCCCGATGGTCACCAGACTACGCGAAGATATTGAGGATTGGTTGGATTTGAAGGTACCCCAAATGGATCGGCAATCCAGAATAGGGCTTCTTGATAGACTGCAAACTGGTGCTATGTGGAATTTCGATTTTATGGCAATGATGTGCTTTTCAACCTCAATTGCGTCTTTTGGACTCATCCAAAGTTCAGCTGCAGTTGTTATTGGCGCGATGCTCGTTGCCCCGTTAATGATGCCGCTGATCGCTGCAGGCATGGCGTTGGTTCAGGGAAATATACCGCTCATAAAAGAATCAACTCGGTCCATTATCTATGGATTTATGCTGGCGCTGATCATCGGCATCTTTTGCGGATTGATATCGCCTTTACGAGAATTAACAACCGAAATGCAAGCAAGGGGCTCACCAAACCTTTTTGATTTAGCTGTTGCATTTATATCTGGATCCGCCGCTGCCTATGCGATGTCGCAACCCAATTTATCAGCGTCACTTCCAGGTGTTGCTATTGCGGCCGCATTGGTTCCGCCACTGGCAACCACTGGCATTTCCCTCTCTTTTGGAGAGATCCACATTGCCAAAGGTGCCGCGACATTATTTGCAACCAACGTCGTCGCCATCATTCTGGGAGCATCAACAGTATTCTATGCGTGTGGTGTTCGCGGCAACCGCGAATTTGGCCAACGTCGCTTGTGGTCACGAAGGATTATCTTTGGACTGGCGCTTTGCAGTGTTGTCCTTGCCATACCATTAGCATCTGTGCTGATTACTCATGTTGCTCCGGACGAATCTATAACAATCGAAATTAGTGATGATATGCTGACTGATTTAGAAGCCCGTGTTGGGGTTTCTGCAAATGGAACGATTACCAAAAGTTTTATACTCATGGCTGAAGATCCAATTGTGCTGTCGCTGAATATAAATGCCGCTAGCATACCCGACCAAACAGTTATCGGACAATTAGGCGAAGTTGCGTTGAAACATTTGAAACAACCTGTACGAATTCGGGTTGAAACAAAATTGGTGAGTGAAGCTGTTGTTGAATGAAATGTAAAACTTAAAAAATTAGCAGAAAAGATGGCTAGAGCCCATATGAAACGTTCTAACCTGAATAATTCATCAGTATTCTGCTGCGAGCCCTAATCTCTGCTCAAATAAGCCGATTAACTCAATTTTACATCTCAGTGAATGAAAATGCACTTTCACTGTGAAATTTTCTCTAATCAATTTATTATGATGAACTTAACCGGCTCCGCCGGGGTTTTTGTGTATAACAAATTCAGCAAACCTATGTCCGATGACTGTTTGTAGAACCGTTTAATTATGTGCTGCGACAAGCATCATAAAAAGAAGAAACATGCTAATTGCAATCGTATGTTGTTTGTAGTGAGCTAAGTAATTGGCGTTTTTCCAGCGACACAAAAAAACAGCGATGACTCGCTTGACTACAAACGGCTACTTCTCCAAGGTAGCAGGTTCACTGAATATATGTTTTTATCTCTCAATAAGAACAACTTAGAATTCAAATTCCTATACTATCGAGTTAAGTGCTCTCACGACGAATCGCATGAATTAATCAGGCTAAAGATTAAGATTAATCGTCACTATATGGGGCTGAGCGTTTTTGTTTAATATCCTGTGAATCATGTACTGTTTCGCTATCTTCGGCAACCATTGAATCTGGACCCTCATCTTCCGCCGTATAACGTTTTAGCATATTACTTTCACGGTCGTTGCCTAACTGTAATTCTACTAAATTACTTGCATACGTTAGCAGTTGATCTTTCATGTCCTGATTAAGAAACTGAAAATGCCGTAACAATCGATGTTCGTTGTCCGAAATGTCCGATGAATGTCCTTTTTCGATAATGACGATATTCGCACGTTCTTTCAGCCAGCGTCCTTTCGTCCAGTTTTTCGGGAAATATTCATCTCTAAGCTGCTCAATTACTTTATTCGCAAGATCATTTTTAACGTCTTTCCCTAAGTATTCAGGTTTCGACCATTTATTAATAGTCTGCCAAGTAACGCCCCACAACTTACCGAGTCTATTCCACCCGGCATGCATTTGGTGTGCTTTTAACAGTGCATTTTGAAATATTTCATCTATAACCATAAGTATAACTCTAGACTCAAAACGTTAAATATGAAAATATTTCTATATTTTAGTATTGACATCAACTCACTCGCGAGTACGTTATATGTAGAAGCATGGGAGCCTATGGGATTGTGTTAAATAACTTCAATAATGATTATCGATATACCTCTCTTAAAATAAAACGGTTACATCATAAACATATAAAAGATGAGGCCTTTAGAGAGAGCAAATCAGAATATCAAATTATTGGTGATTTAATACAGCGGGATATTGATAAAAAAATAAAAAAAACGCAATAGTACGTCCAAAATGGTTTGTGCTTTTTATCTGATTCAATGGATAATGTTTTGAAGCTTATAAAAAAGGCGTATGAGAAATAATATTTGGTAAAATCAAAAACGAGCAATAAAAAATGGGTTTTAAGCTCTGTATACCAAACGTTGCGACCGAATGAAACGATCATGTCAAACTTTTTATCACGCTAGCCTGATGGTCGATATCATTGCATCAACAATGATTTCCCAGCTTAACATAATCCATAATTCCGATTTCCGAATGACATACATTTTTTGATTGCAGCTAGTTCCAGAAGCCAAATCAATAAATTTCAGGAAATCTTCAGACTAATACATAGCAACATTAATCAATATTGTAAATTCAAGGAAAAATAAAACAATGCAAACAAGTTTGAACGGAGTAACAATAGATTTGATTTATATTCTTAAGAAGAGGTATGATATTACGTCTATAGAAGCGAGATACCTGCTATCGATGTGTTTGCAAGATAGATCTGTTTACAATCAACTAATTATAGTCTCCGATATATTAATAAAGCAAATGAATAACTAAAAATTTTTCGTCCAAGGGTCATTATTTGGGCTTAGCCTGCATTATTCATAAACTTTTGTAGTGAGAATCATCAGATTGCGTGAGATCAGTGAGTTATGAATTTCATTCGCGTGCAGAAATAGTGTTGAAAATCCGCCGTGGCGGAAACTATTTCAAACCCGAATAACTTCACAACTCGTTGATATTATGTGATATGATGACTTGTAATAGAAAGTTTATGCATAATGCAGGCTAAAGTCTAAACTGTTTAAAATGATGTAGAAAATGTCGGTACAGGAGATAATCCCAATCTGATTTTGACATCTTGCCGAATGCTGAATGATCCTCTAGTAAGTCATCTGAATTAATAAATTTGTCCAGATAAGAAATCAACGTCTCTTTATCTGCATGAAATTCAGACGGGGTTAAAGTTAAATAATCTTCGGGGGCTTTCGTTCCTTTTGGCCAAGGGAAAGGACTGTAAATCACGATCCATTTCACAAGCCATTTTGGCGCGGGTATCGTGAAATTCAGTGGCCTTTCTTTAAGCGCAATCTGAAATGGTTCAGATAAATGGACAATTAATTCTGAAGCCGTTAACATACCCCATAAAGGATTAGTATCTTCATTCAAACTTCGAATCTGATTTATAATATTTTCTTTGTTATCTTGTAATTTCATTGCTTAATTTTATTCGTGGTTTAGCAAAGATCAATCTAACCTGGATTATTCATAAACTTTCTATTACGAGTCATGATATCACATAATATCAACGAGTTATAAAGTTCTAAGGGTTGAAATAGTTTCCACCCACTACGGCGCGTTATAAACCACGGCAGATTTTTAACACTATTCCTGTACACGAATAATATTCATAACTCATTGATTTCACGTAATCGAACAACTCTCATAACAAAACTTTATACATAATCCAATCTAATTCTTATTTGGAAGTTTCCTAACAAAATCAATGGAATACTGACAAAGCTTTACAAAATCATCTTCTTCAACAATAGCGTCAGCTTCTACAATTGCTCGGCCCTTCATACGACTATCCGTAAGAATCTTGTTTTTAACAAGTTTTTAGATTTGACAGACACATAAGATTTTAATTTCAAATTGGTTATGGTTTAAAGTTTTAGGAAAAGAGTCTGAGAGCCGAACGAAGTGAGAGGGGCTGCCGAACAGGCAGCAATGAGCATAAAGAATGGCAACCTACACGTTTTCAAAAAGGTTTGTCTCAGCATGTGTAGAGCGAATATATACTGCAAGCAGTAGTTTTTTCGACATTCGTTATTCATTTCAGGCAACAATTTTACAGAAACCTGTTGAAAACCTCATGGCTGTCGGTATAGATTCGTTTTTCATCCGTGTTGATCCACAAAAATCCGTGGTTAAGGGCTCACAAATAAATAACTTGGATAATTTCGCGCTCAGATTTATGTCAGGTTTGGGCGATCTGAATGGCGAAAAGCAGCAGGAGTATTGCACTATTTCAATGTTTTTCGTCATTTGGATCGGACATAGATGACGTGAAGATAAGATGCGAAAAATCCAAGTTATTTATTTGTGAGCCCTAAGTTAAATTTTGGTTCTGCTGTATAGCAGAATGCCGGGCTAAGACTTTACCGGTAAAATCCATAACGCGAATATTGGGTTCCTTGAAAATTTTTTCTGAAGTAGTTATACCAAGACGAATCATGAGCGAATCCTCATGAACACCAAAACACATATTGCCATTTAACATATATCTGAAACCGCCAAACATTTTTTCTCTACCATGTTCGAAACATGGCAAAATCGGCGAGCGAGAATCGTCCGCAAATGTTGTACTAAACCAAGATAATAATACATGACCAAGTTATTTCGTAACGGTTCAGGGGTTCAAAGTTCAGGAGTTCACGGTTTCCGCTGCTGTGGGTTGAAAAGCCGAAACTCAGAACTCTGAAGTATGTTTACTCGTTGACCGGAAATCATAAGCGTGTTGTTTGTCTTTTTAAATTTAACCGGCTGCGCCGGCGTTTCCTATCGCAATAATAGACAAAATCAATCCTGTTCACAAGCGGGACTGTACTCAGAACCTCTTATGCTATAAATTTAATTGCAGCTCGTTCGTAGTCCCGTCTTCAGGCGGAAGTTTCAGGAGAGCTTCAGCGATCTCCTATGATAGAATGTCCTCGCTGAAGCATCGTTCAGGCTTCCGCCTGAAGGCGGAACTACAAACGAGACACGCTCCTTATTCGAGATATCCTGTAATTTGATAGAAGATACAAAATTTCAACAAGCTAGAATATAAATTCCTAAACAATCAAGTTTTTTGAACCCCCTCCCGGAAGAAACCTGTAAACCGCGAACGGAGAACAGTAGGTTCAGTGGTTGAATACCTGTAAAACCAAAAAAAAACAACTCTGTAAGACGATTTAATGTTCTCGAAACGATTTCCTAACCTGAATAATTCAAAAACATTCGTAGTGGTAGTCATTAAATTTCGTAGAATAAATGAGTTATGGATTTTATCCGCGTACAGGCCTACAGCTCGGAGAGAATAGTGTTAAAAATCCGCCGTGGTTTATAACGCGCCGTAGTGGGTGGAAACTATTTCGAACCCGGATAATTTTGTAACCCATTGATATCGCATGACATTATGGCTCGTAATAAATAATTCATGAATTATTCAGGCTAAGTCTGCCACACTGCCGGGAGGATAAATTAACTTAATCCCGAAAACTAAAAATCGACATTTTTTTATATTGGAGACATTCGTCGTGCCCCCAATTGATCTAGATTTCGCGGAATATAATCGAATTTTTGTAAATTCACAAAAAAATTTTTTGTTATATGATTTGTTTGGTTTATGCAAATAGGAACCTATAAAATTTAAAATCTTCAATTTGAATGAATTAACCTAACATTCATATATATGGCTGCCTATTTGCTGTAACTGCACTTTCACAAAAAGTATTTCTTAATTATGTGGGAAAAGTTGATTGGTGATGAATGCATATGATAATCAGCAGAGGGATACCGTTATTGCAGGAACGTGGTCCAACGACCTGAACAACTTGCAGTTTGTCGTTGGCATCACAATCGGAGGTTCCAGCGCAACGAGTGCCAACGACACATATGAGGATAACGGTGTGTTTGAGACGGGAGATTTACGTTTGGATTATGCGTGTACAAACATAGTTAAAAAAATGCAAGCAGCCATAAATAATGATCTCGACGAAACTAAAATAAAAGAAATCAAATGAGATGATCAAAGCTTCGTACAATGTTTTTGAGATGTAATCAGTTTAGCCTGAATAATTCATCAGTATTCTGCTGTTAGCCCTAATCTCTGCTCAAATATACCGATTAACTTAATTTAGCATCTCAGTGAATGAAATTTCACTTTCACTGTGAAATTTTATCTAATCAATTTATTATGAGCGAGTTAAGTGCTTTTCCGAAGAATCGCATGAATTAATCAGGTTAGGTTTTATACATAAAAAACATTCCATGATCAATCGCATCAATCTTACTAAAATCAACACGATTAAAAAGGGGTTATGACAAACGACATCAATTAATAAAAATGTTAAAGGAGATTAGAATGAAAATTTACTTAAAGATTGTGGTATTAATGGCGTTTTTTGTATGCTGTTACATTGTTCAGGCATCTGTGGAGCAACAGGGTGATGCAAAAAAGAGAAAAGTCACTCATTGGGGATACGAAGGGAGTGAAGGTCCGGAACACTGGGGCTCACTCAATCCAGAATATGGCGAATGCGATGGCGGTAAAGGTCAATCCCCCATTGATATAAAGGAGATACATAAGGGTAACATTGGCAGTATCAACTTTGACTACCGAAACACCCAGCTTAAAACACTGAATAACGGCCATACTATACAGGTAAATTATACCACAGATAGTTTCATTACGATCGAGAATCAAGTATATAAATTGCTTCAATTTCACTTCCATAGTCCAAGTGAAAATACCGTGTCAGGAAAATACTATGATATGGAATTGCACCTAGTGCATAAGAGCGACAAAGGGCAACTTGCCGTTGTTGGTGTCTTTATAGAAACGGGAAAGCATAATCCTGTCATTCAAAAAATCTGGGACAATCTGCCATCTGCGGTCAATAGCGAAAAAGCAGTCCACAGTGTCACAATTAATGCTGCAGATTTATTGCCGAAAAATGGATCCTATTATCATTTTGCCGGTTCTCTAACAACACCGCCTTGCTCTGAGAATGTTAATTGGAATGTACTCAAAACCCCTATACAGCTATCTCAAGTGCAGATTGACAGGTTCGTTTCGATAATCGGCCCGAATAACCGTCCCACTCAACCGCTGAATGCCCGTTCAGTGATGGGAATTGATACCGGTGACATTACTCAAGGAGCCATTGTGGTACCCTATGGGTCCGCAGAGAATAGTAAAAGCCAAACTCCCCAAAATCATGAGTCTCACAGTAGTGAAAGTGAGAATGCCGGATCGTCCCATTCAAAAATTCAGGCTGTCAAGATAACCCTTGCCAATAACGAAATAATGAAAATTCTCAAGACGGATTGGCTTCAAGAAACCGAGCAGACGCATCATACCCAAGTGGAACAAACGCTTTCAAGTTCTTTCTGGAAATTGGTTGCAATATTGGGAGTTTTATTCGTTATTGGGCTCATTCTTTTCACAAGCCGTATTTACAATTCATTTACCCTCAATCGCAAACTTCATCTGAGCCATAGTTCAATGGCATTGTTGGCTGTCATTCTCGGAGTCACTGGCTACGTATATTTAAGCAAAGTATCTGGGGTTTCCCAACTATCTGAGAAGTTTTTAGCCCTTGATTTGATGGCAAGTGAAGTCCTTGTCTCTCAAAACAATTTCATCATGCATGGATTGGAAAACAAGGATTACGGAGAGAAACAGATAGAAAAAAATAGTGAACTGCTAAAAGAATTCGATGTCAACTACGAGATGATAAAAACGAACCGATACCTTGAAGCCGAGGATGTTCGAAAGTTGGAAAAGGTAAATTCTCTTATTGATAATTATACAGAAATTTTTTCCAGCTTAACCAGAACATTCCATGCAATAGAAGAAGCAAAAGAGGTTTTAGATGAAGAAGCGGAAGATATTGAACATATGCTGGAAAAAATTTTATCGCATCATAAAGTCATACTCAATGATTTAGAGGCTGAAGGGACCGACATGGAGGAGATTAAATTTCAAACGCATTTGGTGGAGAGTTTAGCTGAAATGGAGATAACAAGTTTAAAACTTTTTCGCGCAGAGGTGGAATTCATTCTCGATAAGCAGCCACGACATGTCGAGTCAATGACAACCAATGCAGGTCTGTTTTTGAGTTATATAAAAAAAGTCAGTGGTGAACTTTCTAGCTCAGAGGAAAAAGCCTTAACCAAAAAGTTAGCGCACGAGTTTGACCAATATTTAGAACTTTTGAGAACGTTGATCGTTGACGAAGCCCATCTTCAAAAGGAATTGTCTGAGACGGTGGCTGTTCTTTTGGAGATTGAAGATGAATGCGAAACCCAAAGTCATAAATATTTTTTAAAGTCAAAAGAAATGGAACGGGAAGCAGACATTGTGTTCATTTTTTTGACCATAGTATCATTGGTGATCGGTTTTCTGTTAGCTTTTTTGATTGCCCGGGCAATCTCTGTGCCGATTAAAAATATAATCAACGGAATGCTGGAGACATCCGAACAGGTAACATCAGCCTCAGGTGGTGTCGCCGCCTCCAGTCAGCAATTGGCTGAGGGCGCAAGTGAACAAGCATCCAGCCTGGAAGAGACTTCGTCATCGCTTGAACAAATGGCAGCAATGACTAATCGGAACGCCGATAGCGCAAAGCAAGCCAATGCCCTGACAGTCGAAGTACGAAATTCAACAGAAAAAAGCCTTGGTGCAGTAGAACGTATGGCTGGAACGATGGCAAAAATCAAAAATTCATCAGATGAAACCGCTAAGATTATTAAAACGATTGATGAGATTGCGTTTCAGACAAACCTGTTGGCAGTTAATGCCGCGATAGAGGCTGCTCGTGCTGGCGAGGCCGGTAAGGGGTTTGCTGTGGTCGCCGATGAGGTTCGTAATTTGGCACAAAGTAGTGCTGAAGCCGCGAAGAATACATCTGCTCTTATCGAACAGTCGCAAGCAAATGCCCAGAGTGGAGTTACCGTTACTGCGGAGGTGACTGGCGCCCTAAGCGAAGTCGTCGACGGTGTGAAAAAAGTGTCTCAATTTATTGCAGAAGTTTCAGAAGCATCAAATCAGCAATCTCAAGGAATAGACCAAATCAATTCCGGTGTTTCCGAAATGGATAAGGTAACACAGGGTAACGCGGCAAATGCCGAAGAATCAGCGGCCGCAGGAGAAGAACTCTCTGCTCAAGCAATTGAATTAAATAGCATGGTAAGTAAGCTGATTGAGATTATTGACAGTACCTGTAATAACCACACCCAACATGAGAACGAACGTGGTTTGACAGATCGTAAACATGTCAAGGTTTCGACAAGCGAGGACAGAGGTTCACTGAAACAAAGAGAAAACGGAAAACCGAAAATTCCCAGTGCTCAATCAGGGAATAGAAAACGGGAACTCACAGTGGGGGGGCCACAACGAGGTGGTGGTCGATATGAATCTGTTATTCCTCTGGATGACGACGATGTTTCTGAATTCTAAGCGACTAATTCAGCATACGAACATATTATATAAAGGAGCGACTATCAAGGCCTCCGATTCTCGGTCTTGGTTAATATAAAACGAAACTTGGTTTCAGGTGTCAGGTTTCAGAAGATTGAAGATCATTAGCACGGGTCTTTGACACCTGAACACTGAAACCTAACACCTAAAAAAATT
>JAJFLO010000096.1 GCA_021772675.1 Verrucomicrobiota bacterium
CATCCGGATTAAATCATGAGAATTACGCTCAAATATACGAAATATGGATTATTAAATTATATACTGGCCTTAAGAAATAGTTCCGCGTTTTAAATTGCGAAAAAACAGCCAATCTCCAGATTTAAGCGAAAGATTTGACAGTCGGAGGAAGGACCATAAGTATTTTCTTTATTCTCTAATGCGCTGTTTAATCTTACCATTCCTCTTATATAAAGCTGTTATTCAGTTTTTGTTTTTTCGAAAAATGAATAACCTCTAACCTGAATCCGTGAAGGTTTTCTTTGAATGTAGTTGCAAGGCAGTAAGTATTTAGTTCTGCTGTCCAGCAGAATGACTACTGCAACTACTTACTAACGAAGCAAATGCATTTAAAGAAAGCCTCCGTGAAGCGGCGACATATTGCTAATTTGTAAAATACCTAATAGTTATTTCGTTTTGAACCTACCGTCACGGATTCAGGTCTAACTTAAAACTCCGTGCCTCCGTCGTAAATATTTCTATCTTTTTTCGCGGCCTTATCCTGAGGAAATTATTATTTTATTCTCTAATATTTCTCGTTCCCGATTTCAATTTCTGATTCCATAAATTACCTTTTACCTTCACACATCGTATTTTGGCATGGCAATATTCTTCAAACAAAAATCGAAATCCCAAATATGCGAGGCAGTGCATCCGCACCGTCATGGCGGTAGCCTGTCTCGTCACAGTGAAGTTTGACTTTTAAAGAAGCGTAGACGGATCGAATTCTTAATCAGATGTAGTCGATTGTGGGAGGGGAACTCTGACCCGCGATTTAATAAGCTGAATGGGCATTCCTCTGCAATTTTCTGGAGGGACGGCGTCCTCGACGTCCGCAATCTAAAAACAAAGATTCCCGCGAAACTCCCGAAGGCAGTCCCGTTTCGCGGGGGGTACACGAAATTAAAACAAGAAAATTCATCTGTACACAGTACCAGATATTGGTACTGTAGATAGATGGGGTTATACTTTTCGCATAGCTTAAAGCTTATTTCCTCTTACAGTGTATCCACCGGACATTTTACCGCCAACGGTCCTTTATTCATCACATGCGTATAAATCATCGTTGTGCGAACATCTTTATGACCCATTAATTCCTGGACTGTTCTGATATCATACCCATCCTCCAACAAATGCGTAGCATAGCTATGCCGAAAACTGTGACAGCCTGCATGCTTGTTAATTTTTACCCTTCGAATTGCACTTTTAACAAAATTTTGCAGACTTTGAGCATGAATATGATGCCGCCGAGTTATTCCCGATCTTGGGTCTTTTGATAATTGATTTGAAGGAAAAACATACTGCCATCTCCATTCATAAGGGGCACTAGATAAGCTCGGCGTAAGTCCTTCGGGTGTGCACGGAGCAGTTCTTGATGGAGTTTCGTTTGCATGGAAGTAAGTCGATCCGAGGATCGTCGTCTCCTACGCAAATGAAATTCTGCAAGAAATGCCCGCCCTTTGGGTTGTCTGTACAGGCGGATTTGCATCCTTAGAAGATCGAAGGAGTACCTCGGTACGCTTCAATCCTCCAAAGATACAACTCCATCCAGTACAGACAATACACACCCGAAGGACTTACGCCGAGCTTATCTAGCAGTCTGTCGGACTTTGGAAGAATCTACTGCGAAAACCGCATTCTTGGCGCATTTTTGTCCAAATCATCGTCGAAGATTGCAATACATTCCTCAAATTTGAACAATAATGGTCTTTTTGAGAAGTTCATGCGGAGAAAATTTATTCACATTATACTAATCAACTGTTAATTATAACTTGATTTATGGGATCTTGGAACTATTGATTTAAACCTTTATTTATTTTTAGAGATCGGGGCGTAGCGCAGTCTGGCAGCGCGGCTGCTTTGGGAGCAGTAGGTCGCAGGTTCGAATCCTGCCGCCCCGACCAATCCCCCACGCAATAAATCCCTTACTTTTTCGTTTGGGTTCGATTGGGTTCGTTTGTGTGCAAAACGATCAAAAATGTAAGCAAAAGTGTAACTCCCCTATTTCTATATGATCTATCCCAAAAAAAATCAGATGGCACTTATTATAAATATTTAGGATTCAGAAAGCAAATAGGTGGAAAAATATATGATAGATCAACAGGAACGAGCGATAAAAAAAGGCAGTAAAGTTTGAGAGAGATTTTGCAAATAAAATTGGAATGTACAACACGAAGAAGGAATTAATTGAAGATCATGCCGAATTCCTGGCTGGTGGCAGGGAACTAAAATTATGTGATGCATGGGATGTTTATATCAAGACTCCAAAGCGTAAACAGCCAGGAATGAAACAATTAGCAGCAAAATTAAGCTATTGGAATGATTTTGTTGAATTCGCCTCAAATGAATACGATATAGAAACGGTTAACAAAATTACTTTTGAGATAGCAAGTTGTTATATTAACCGTATTCAAGATAATGGCCGTTACGTAAAGAAGATTAGCTAGTGCCTGACCGAAAAGTCGGTTTTTTGAAAAAAGGCTAATAAATGTTAGCTAGTTTTAAAAACCATAACGCCGCTCTGCTTTAATTTAAGACCTTTTGGATATTTTATTCGGCCAAATTCTGATCTGATTAAAATGGTCCAGAAAATTTACGTGGATTTCTTTAAAAATGAGCGTAGCCCTACTGTCCTTTGTCAAAAGGTTATCAGAGGTAAAAAATTATATTCTGTGCAGCCGGTTAAGATGCCAAGAGAAATTGCTCTGCGCCAGCAAGCCTTTCCTTTCGAAAAGCCTCAAACCGTCGTTGCTGAATAGCATGACCAAGCTGTTGTATATTCCGAGCGACAACAGCTATTGAAACATAACGGTCAAAACCATCAATGCCATGATCTGGGCAACGATCCAAACCGTGGTTTTCCAAAGCACTAATTGAAGATTCAACAGCGGGGTGATGACGGCGGCCCTCGACAAACTCAGGATCCGATTGCCGCTCTTTGTCGGCCTTAGACAAGCCTCCTTTTTTCGGGAGAATCACAGTCTTTAGAATTTTTGACAATCCAGTAAAGTTTTCAGGAGACCAAAAACCTTTGTCGTAACTGCACTGGACCAGATTGGTAAATAAGTCTTTGGCTTGTTGCGTGATTGAAATAGCCACTTTATCGTCTGTGAGTTTCTGCATGACCATGTGAGTAAGGATAAATCCGAATTGGTCTTTGAGTATGGCAACTCGAAGGCCAAGTTCTTGAGAGACTCCTGCTTTTCCCTTACTTATCCATTCGGTATGAGTTTCAAAAACAGAAAAGATTTTCTCGATATGAGGGATAGTTTCGCCCTTAAATATACGTCGGCGGATTTGGTCTATTTGTATTTTGGCATGACTAACGAACTCTTCAACGGATTCAATTTTACCAAGCAAAGCATCACGTACTTTGACTCTTTTTAATAGAACTTTTTCTTTGGCCAGTTTCAAAGTCTCCTCGATTGGCGGGATAAGATTTTCGACGCGATCAAGATATTTTTCGTAAGCCTGACGAATTTCCTCCTCTCGTTTAACTTGAGTCTCCTTTTTTTTAGACGACGATTTCCGCAATTTTCGGACGCCGTTAAAAACGATTTGATCGTATCAATGTGATGTCGCCACTGCCGCCATCCCGAAATTTGTAATCTGAAACAGATAAACGCAATGATAGAAATGGCTTTGCCAATGGCATCAAAAAGTAAATTATTATTGGTTGGGTAATGGACATCGGTTTTAACAACCCATGAGTCGCATTGTCCTTTTAACTCGACAGTTTCTTCGGTGGGAAACAAGTCGTGCCCGGCTTCTACGACAAGTTGATTGAGCTGGTCAGTTACAGCGGGTGTTAACAATGCGAAATTATCTTTTATTGATTGAAGAGAGTACTCAGTTTCATCAAAAAGACCATGACTTAACATGAGCCGGATTGAGTGATGTTGATTGGCCATTTCATGGACTTTGTCAAAATCCCATTTACAGTTGACTCTTAGACAAGCCAAGACAAAGAGAATCCATAAAAACATGCCGGGCCGCCCAAAGGATTTGTCAATATCATTGGGGATGACAGCGTCAAGGATCTCGAACACTTTTTCCTGAAGTTCCGGCGTTGTAAAAACATGTTGAAGTCCGATCAATATTTTGGGTATCTCGTCGCGTGATCGCAGATCGAATTGAATGTCAGCGATATCGACTTGACCGATTTGAAGTTGTGGTTCAAATTTTTTCCTCATTGCTATCCTTCGAATTGAAGATTTTTATTTGTGGGTGCATAAGCACCGTTTTTGGCCGTGCTGCGAATCGCAGATAACATATTTATAATAAATAACTTACATCCAATTAATGTGC
>JAJFLO010000097.1 GCA_021772675.1 Verrucomicrobiota bacterium
AAAATCCCGAGTATATTAAAATCGTGTTCGGGGATGAATCCAAAATCGCTGAAAAGTTCGCACAAATAGATCCTGCCAAAATTCGTGAAATGGCAGGTAAACATACAAGAAAGAAGAGATTCAGATCATCTTCAAAAAAAAGAAAGATGCTTCGAGAACCCAATTTCAAGGATACCTTGAGTAAAACTTTTGATACCATCAGCAGCTATGTTTACACTAAATCCAACTAAGTTTTGCGACTATTGATTTTTACCGAATAGAACTATAATAATTTTTAGTATCATTTTGCTTTTAAATGAATTTGATTAGATTATCCTAATTTATGACTTAAGTGATTTTTTTTGGTATTGAACTCTTGTAAATAATAACATGTTGTCGTTTTTTATTTTCTGCTCGATGCCAATATTCAATGTGTATTTTGTTTTTCCTGAAGGAATGGCTAGTATGAAAATTGATGTTCAATGGTGTGGTTATAAAGCTGTGGAAGAAGGAATTTTAACGGCCGAACTTTGTCTGCAAATTCACCAAATGTTTGACGGAGATTGCGATCTGCAAACGTTTGCCCAAACTATTTTGGATAATGGTTTGTGTAAAGACATGGAGAAGGTCCAGCAGCTAATGAATGAAGCCTATACCTTGAGTAAACAAGGTGAATTCCCACCAGTAAATTATTTTGAAAAGCAGGTGTCTTTTCCGTCATCTGGCGCCACGTCACCTGCTACGGAACCGTCTGAAAAAACTGCAGCGCCAACACCCGTTCAACAGCCCTCTAAATCGACTCCAATGTCAACGGGAAGCGGCAAAATCCCAAGCATCGACGGAATCGAGAACAAATCTGATGATGACGTGCGACAGGTAATGGTTGATTTCTTGACAGAAATGAGAAAATTAGCTGCAAGTGATTTCCATATTTCAGCCGATTTCGTTCCTTTTGCCAGAGTCAATTTGAAATTACAATCTTTTGGTGAGACTAGAGCAAGCCAGGCGGCGTCGACAAAGTTAAATACTGTATTTTTAAATGATAAGCAAAAAGCCGATTTTGAGGAAAATGGAGATTTAGATTATTGTCTAACATTAGATGCTTTGAACCGATTTCGTGTAAATTTAATGAAACACAAAGATGGTCCAGCTGGGACGTATCGATTAATCCCAAATAGAGTTTCAACTTTGGATGAGCTTGGTTTCACTAATACTGAAAAAATAACCAAATTACTTGATTATCATAATGGATTGATTTTGGTAACTGGTGCAATTGGAAGCGGAAAAACAACCACCTTAGCATCATTGATTGATGTGATGAATAATAAACGATATGATCATATTATAACGGTTGAGAATCCAATTGAGATTGTTCAAATGTCGAATAAATGCAATGTCACACAACGGGAAGTTGGATCGCATACTGTAAGCTTTGCCAGTGCGCTAAAAGGGGCGTTGCGTGAAGATCCGGACATTATTGTAATTGGTGAATTGCGTGATCTAGAAACAATTGAAATGGCAATTACAGCTTCAGAAACAGGGCATCTTGTCATAGGAACTCTGCACACCAGCGACGCAGGTAGTACCTTAAGTCGTTTGATGGATGTATTTCCACCATCTCAACAGCAGCAGATTCGATCAATGGTTGCTGAAAGCTTAAAGGGGATTATCTGTCAACAACTAATACCGCGAATTGAAGGAGGAAATGCCGTTGCCTTGGAAATTTTAATCAACAATACTGCTGTCGGTAAGAATATTCGTGAGAATACGACTCATCAATTGAAAAATGTGATTGAAACTGGTCAAAAGCAAGGCATGTGCACCATGGATCAATCCATATTCGCACTCTATGATCAAGGCATAATTAGTAAGGAAGATGCATTGGCAAGAATCGCGTCAAAAAATATTATAAATAAAATTGAGAACCCACCACCACCACCGGGCTCGGAAGAAGAGGAAAGCGCACCCAAAAAGAAAAGGTTTGGATTTGGCTGATGGCTATTTTAGATGAATATTTAAAAATGATGTTAGATGAAGGTGGTTCCGACTTGCACTTAAATGTTGGATTACCTCCTAAAATACGAGCAGGTGGACGTTTGACACCTCTAGATCGTCCGGTAATGACGACGGAAGCAATGGAAAAGACACTAAGCGAGGTTTGTCCGCCTGATCGCTGGGAATATTTTAAGGAGTCAAATGATTTGGATTTTGCTTATGAAATTGAGGGGTTAGCTCGATTTCGGGCGAATTATCTTTGTAATTATTATGGTAAAGCAGCTGTTTTTAGACAGATCCCAGCTAAGATATTAACTATGGAGCAGTTGAAATGTCCAGATGTGTTAAAACGAATCTCCGAATTTAAATCAGGACTAGTTTGCGTTACAGGTCCAACAGGTAGCGGTAAATCGACAACCATGGCCGCTATGATTGATTACATCAATACTAATTTCTATAAGCATATAATTACTATTGAAGATCCGATCGAATTTGTTCATCCTAACAAAAAGTCGTGTATTGTCCATCGCGAGGATGGGATTCATACGGAATCATTTGAAGCAGCGTTAATGGGAGCAATGCGAGCAGATCCCGATATTATTTTATTGGGGGAAATGAGGGAATTAGAAACAATAAAGCTTGCTCTGGCATGCGCATCAATGGGGATGTTGGTATTCGGCACATTGCACACAAACAATGCGCCAAAAACAATTGACCGGATTATTGATGCGTTTCCTGCAGACCAACAGCCGCAAATCCGTACTATGCTGGCACAATGTTTAACAGGAGTGGTGTCACAGTTACTATGTCGAACTGCCGATGGAAAAGGACGCGTTGCTGTGCATGAGGTTTTACTTTCAAATGATGCATTGCCAAATACCATTCGAAAAGGCCAAATTTCGAATATTCGAAGTATCATTGAAGGTGGCATGGCCGAAGGTATGTGTTCCATGGATGGTAATCTTAAACGGTTGATGAAGGAAAAAAGAATTACGCCAATGGAAGCATATATGAAGTCATCCGATAAAAAGGTATTTGCACCTTTTCTTTCCGAAGACGAAATTCCTGACCACTAACCCGCCTTTCTCTCAATACGTCTGTTACAAAAGCATATATCACCTAAATTCAAAGTCTTAACTTGTCTCCCAAACTCAATGTGCCGTGGCATAGTGCCTTCTGCTCGTCTACGTCAAACCATTGAATATAGGCAATCTAAGCGTTTTCACCAGAAAACCGGGCTAATACAGGTTATGGTAGAAAATGTTGTCATTCGTTTGGATTGAGAGTATAGATACTTTTACAAGTCGGCTGTTGTTTATCTATATTAGCCTAAATCCGTGACGAATGAATCGCAAACGAATACAACCTTTGGTCACAAAGATGTTGTATTAAATATTCGATATACCTATTGGCAGGGCTATTCGATTCTATTTTTAGGCATATTGGCAAGAATTTTGCTGTACTAAGCTAAATAGGCCTAATAACCGGTTTTTCTCGTCAAAAGCGGATGGGATTGCGCTTAATCTCATTCAATTGCGATCACTGGCCACGTGGTAATCAGTTTTTATCAACTTGTTGAAAATTAACGTGTTACAGATTGGAATCGAATAGCCCTGACCTATTGGTATGCCTCATTATTTCTACAACACTTTCTAATTCAAAGTGTTGTGTTAATATATCAATAAATCTTCACGGATTTAGGTTAAGCTATTCATGTCTGGAAACAGTCGTTTCTAAGCAATTTTCAATTAAGTTCCTTTTGAAATTATACACTGCTCATATAAAACATGAAGTTCACATTACAGTATAAATACATCTTGTCGATATTATCCCTAATACTATTGATTATAGCTTTAGTTACCGCCATCGAGTTAAAAACATTCCGCACAAGCATTGAAGACATAAATTTATCTCAATCTCGAATTCTTACCTACAACACCTTCAAGCAACTTGAAGAGAAGGCTAAATTATCTGCACAAATTTTGTCATCAAAGCTGGAAAAACCCATGTATCACAATGAGAAGGATGAAATTATTTCAATAATCAAGTTTGCCAAAGGACAAAGAGATTTGATTGGAATAGAAATTTTTGATTATCGTGGTGTCATTATTCATGATGGGACAAAGGATAACAGCATGTTAAATACAAAAATAAATGATGAATTAAGTAAAAGCATACTCGGTTTAAGATCGTTAATTGCGAAAAAAGTTGATAACAATTTGGTCATTATTTCGCCAGTGAAAAAAAATGACTTATTACTGGGTGGTATAAAATTGAAGTTTTCTCTGGAAAAAATAGAACTTGAGCTCAACACAGTTGATGAATTACTTAATGAAAAACTAAAAGAAGGAAGTAAGCAGATTATTAAATCCAAAATCATAATTGCCATTACTTTTTCGTTAATTGGTATAGTTTTTGCCTATCTAATTGCTCATAATCTTAGTAAACCTATTCACGATATTACATCTTCATTGAAGAAGATTGGTCAAGGAAATTACGAAACAAGTATTCCGATTAAACGCACAGATGAATTGGGATATTTAGTCGATTCATTAAACAAAATGATAGAGGATTTAAAACAATCGACGGTTTCAAAAGATTATATGGAAAGAATTATAGATAGTATGATGGATACTTTAGCGGTGGTTGATGAGCAAGGAAAAATTGTAAAAGTCAATAATTTGATGTGCTATCTCCTGGAATATGAAAACGATGAACTTGTTGGTCAAGACATCGAAATTGTACTGCCAAATAAAAATAGATTGCTTACTGAAAGCAAACGATGTTATTTCCAGGAAAGCGGCCAGATCGATAATCATGAAACCTGTTATAAAACTAAATCTGGCAGATTAATTCATATACTTTTATCGATATCTGAACTTTTATATACGGAGGATGAAGAACAAAATTATGTCGTACTGGTTGCAAGAGACATTACTGAGTTTAAGAAATCCGAAAAATTGTTAAAAATGCGGCAATTTACCATTGATAATGCATCAGAAGCGATATGCTGGATTTGTTTTGATGGTTCTATTTTGGATATAAATGATACCTTTTCAAAGTTCATTGGGTTCACAAAATCTGAATTATTAGAAATGAATCTAGCTGATATTGATCGTCATTTTTCCCCAGATCGCTGGAAAAGTTTCTGTGATGGTATTTTGATTGATAAATCAACAACGATCGAAACAGAATATCAGAAAAAAGATGGCACCCAATTTCCTGTCGAGATCATAGCTAATTTGACTGAATATGAAGAGGCTCATCTTATTTGTCTATTTTTAAGAGATATTTCCGCACGGAAAAAAATTGCTGAGCGGATCATTAATGCGCAAAAGTTAGAGTCCGTTAGTTTATTAGCTGGAGGAATTGCTCACGATTTTAATAATATATTGACCACGGCACTTGGAAATCTCTCAATTATCAAACTTGATGAAGATTTGGATGATGAAGTGAAAGGATATTTGACGTCGGTTGAAAAAGCATTGAGAAATGGACAAGGCCTCACTTATCAGCTGCTTACATTTGCAAAAGGTGGAGCGCCGATAAAACGGCTGGTATCATTAATAGGAATTGTTAAAGAAACAGTAACATTTTCGCTGACTGGATCAAATATCAGGTGTGAGTTTGACATTCCAAAAGATATAATTCAAGCAGAAATAGATGAAGCGCAAATAAGTCAGGTCGTAAGTAATATTACAATCAATGCACAACAGGCAATGCCTAATGGAGGTGTGATCGAAGTAAAGATCAGAAATATAACAGTGGATGGTTCGAATAGTTATCGATTACAGAAAGGAAATTATGCAAAGATAGTCATTAAAGATAATGGAACGGGTATCCCGACGGAAAATTTACCCAAAATTTTTGATCCTTATTTTAGTACCAAGGAAGGTGGGCATGGATTGGGATTGGCGGCATCATATTCAATTATCAAAAAACATTATGGCCATTTAGCCGTGAAATCTGAAAGTGGCACTGGAACGTCATTTCAAATATTGCTGCCGTCGAGTAAATTTATTGCAATTCAAGACACCAAAGAAACTGTCATTCAAAAGGGAAATGGCCATATACTGGTAATGGATGATGAAGAACAAATTCTAGCATTGGCCAGTAAGTTATTACCAATGCTGGGGTATTCTTGTGATTTTTCGAAGAATGGCACGGACGCAATAAACTGCTATAAGAATGCAATAACAGCAGGTAACGAGTATGACGCGCTGATAATGGATTTAACTATACAGGGCGGTATGGGAGGTAAAGAAGCGGCTCAATTGCTTATTAAAGAGTTCCCTGAGACCAAAATAATTGTTTCAAGTGGATATTCAAATGATCCAATCCTTGCAAATTTTAAGGACTACGGATTTTGTGATATATTAGTCAAACCTTACCAATTATGCGATTTGGGAGAAGTGCTAAAACGGGTTATCTGAAAACGTATCATTAAGGAACTGTCCACGAATAATTTGAACATATTCGCGTTCTGATTTGGGCGATATGAATGGCGAAAAGCAGCAGGAATATTGCAATGTTTCAATGTTTTTCGTCATTTGCATCGGACAATAGATGACGTGAAGATAAGATGGGAAAAATCCAAGTTATTTATTTGTGAGCTTTAAAGATCGTATCACTATGAGTCGAAGATGAAATGTGAGCTTGCAGTCTGTCGGATTTTGGAAATCGTTGCGAGAAAATTGTGGACATGCTAAATTTTTGTGTAATTTCTGGGATGCTTCACAAGATAGTTTACACTTTTGAGTATGCTGTGATAGAAAATGCAAAAAAAATAATATCGAATATCGAACAAGGAATGTAGAATCATGAAGTTTTTTCCTTCGTCATTCATAATTCCTTGTTCGATATTCG
>JAJFLO010000098.1 GCA_021772675.1 Verrucomicrobiota bacterium
CGTTGCGGTTGGCCCGGTGCGCGTTCTAAAACCGCCACTTACAGCCCTGCAACTCGCATACCTCAAAGCCTTAGATGTATCCGAAAACGTTTTTGTTAGGCCTCGATCGCCTACGTAATGCCCCCCCGAAAAAAGACTCAATAGGCCGCGAAAGGGGTGTGGAATGTGTGGTGATAACGCTTAAATTGCCTGTATTCAATGGTTTGACGTAGACGAACAGATGATAGTGTGGTAAGCATTCAGCATTATGTTTGTCGCAAAATTCAGGGCAAATATCCATGAACTAACTCAGATGTTTAACTCTAAATTTGAAGGAGAAATAGAAATAAAATATTCTTAGACACAAAATTCTTGACAACAACCCTGCTTCGATGGTTCTTGATGATTTAGGTATTAAAATGGATCATCGCTTACTGCGCCACGTATGCTACGAGGTAGTTGATATGACCATGGAGGATCGCTGTGATAACGTCATTGATAACTCATGGCAAGCCCCCGGTCTACGCCTATTGATCTGTATTGATGCCGGTCGACTCCGACACCGGCAATCACGGCGAGGACGTAAGAAGAAGGCTGCAAAACGGCACGGTTACTCAACCGATTGGGTCGCTCCCTGGAACTTGCGTCGATGAAAACGGTAGAATTCGCCGGGATATCCCTCCGATTTACGACGGAACGGTAAAGGATATTAATGGTGCTTTTGAGCTTCTTACTGCCTATCTTGAACAAATTAACATTAAGGAACCCGAAGCGGTGACCTTTTGTGCAGATGGAGGTAACGGAATTTGGGAGCGTATCAATCCCCTGGCAAAATCGTTGGACTTATCGGAGACCAGAGTTCACCGGGTCCTTGATTACACGCACGCCAAGCAGAACCTGGTTGAAATCGTCGATTTGATTCGCCTGGGACGCGGCATTCGAAATGACAAGGAGTATACTAAAGTCATGAAACAACTTAAAGAAATGCTCTGGCAAGGTCGGATTAAAGATATCGAGTCACTTATTTGTAAACGGCTGCATCGTAAACGTCAGAAACGCCAGGCACTGAAGAAGTTAAATGACTACTTTGCCGACTCTGATAAGTTCGAGTATCAGAAATATCAGTCCTTGGGTATACCAATTGGCAGCGGTACAGTGGACAGTGCCATCCGCCGGGTGATTAACCTTTGTATCAAGGCGCCGGGGCTATTCTGGAAACTTAAAAATGCAGAGAAAATGATCTTTCTACGCTCACACGTGCTCTCAGGCCGCTGGCATTCGGTCCTGAACAAGACCTTAAACAGCAGGCGTAATAAATTCAATCATAGTCACTTAGATCAAGAACGGAAGGCCGCATGACGTTGCAACTTTTTTGTGTTGCACCCACCCGGAGTAGAACCCGAAACCTATGGGACAGCATAGATCAATACACAGAAACTTGTTGCAAAATATATATCGGTTTTTGGAACTGCCGGCGAAGATTAAAGATCTTTCTGCTTAGGAAAAAAACCTATAGGGTGACTGTATTCTTACATCAAAAATCCTCTCAGGTGCTTTGTTCGTCTTTATCTTCGTCTTTATAATAATAGTGCTTGTAATAGTATTGATAATAGTAGGAATCTTTACTGAAGTCAACACCATTTAACACGGCGCCTAGAATATTGGCTTTTACATGTCTTAGCTGCTGAATAGATTTTGCTACGGCATCCCTGGGCGCTGAGCCGCTACGGATGACAAATAAAACTGAATGAGCTTGTCTGCTGATGATAATGGGATCAGTGACCGACGCGACCGGTGGTGTGTCGACAATGACGCGGTCATAGTTTTTTCGGGCATATTCTAATAGCGTTTTCATTTGCGGGTGACTGAGCAGTTCTGAGGGATTTGGCGGCGTAATACCGCTGGGAATAACGGATAGATTCTTGATCTGAGTATCTACTATTATTTCACTGATTTCTTTTTGTCTGATTAAATAAGAGGATATTCCAGGTGTTTTGGGAATTTTTATTGCTTTATGGACTGAAGGTCGGCGTAAATCGGCATCAATCAGCAGTACTTTTTCTCCAAGAGATGCCATGACAACGGCTAGATTCGCCGCTACAGTCGTTTTTCCCTCTCCGGGCAATGATGATGTGACCATAAAGACTTTTTCTTTATCGCCATCAGCAGAAAAAATCACATTAGTACGAATGGTTCGTAGACTTTCCGAAATGTTTGATGAGGGATCTTTATAGGCAACTAATTGAATTGATGCTGATGGATCTTTATCAGATGCAGGCATTTTTTTTCCATCTCCTAAATGACTCCCGACCAATCCCAAAAAAGGGATGCCAAATTTCAAGGGTATTTCGTCGGGTTCCTTAACGGTGTTATCAAGATACTCAATGAAAAATGCCAGTCCGATACCAGAAAGTAATCCAAATATAATGCCGATGAGGTTATTTCGTTTTCTGTCGGGCTTAAATGGACTTAGGGGCGGTAACCCTTTATCAATAATTCGAATATTATTTGTGTGCAGCCCCTGTGACAAATCAGTTTCTTTTAAGCGCTTCAGCAATACTTCATACATCCGCCGATTGCTGGCTGCCTCCCGTTTAAGCACGCCATAACGAATCGATTTTTCGTTGAGAAATGCCGCTTCTTCCTGAAATTTACTTAAAGCATCCTTCAGTGATTGTTCTTCAATGAGGGCCAACTGGTATTTCGTGTTGATATTGTCGTGAATCTTTTTTATTTCAATAGCAATGATACTGCTAATTTGATTGATTTGAGAGATGATTTGAATCATCTTGGGATGTTTGGATCCGTATTTTCCTTCCAATTCAGACTGTTTAGCCTTCAAAACAGATAAGTCTTTATTAAGGTTTTGAATGAGTTCGTTACTGATAATTTCAGAGAGAGTATTGGCAAGTGCAGAGTTCTGAGCATTTTTATATTTTCGTTCTAGTTTAACTCTATTTTTTGCGGCAAGGGTCAATTCGGCATTATATCCCAAAAGTTGCTGCTCAAGCATTTTTCGTTTGTCTTCAATTGATGTCACTCCGGCGTTTTTACTATAGATTTGCAGGGCTCGCTCTGAGTTTTCAACCTTTTCCTGCATCGAGGTTAATCGTTCATCCAGCCATATCGCAGCGTCTTCAGACGCATAGAGCCGGTTTTCCAGATTCTGTTCGATATATACCCTGGCAATTGTATTGACAATTTTGGTGATCTTTTGGGGATTATATCCGGTGTAATCTAAATCGACCAGACGGCTGCCCGGAATAGGTTTGACGTTTAACGGACCCACTATTCGGCGATATAATTGTTCCTGTTTTCTTAACTCGGGATCGTTCATTATCTCTGGAGCGGTTGTTTCTACCAAAGTTGCTTCGATTTTCTCGGGTTTTACCTTGTTTTTTAGCATTTTTAGCCAGTCTTTGACATTGCTGATAAGCATATCTCGCATGCTGGGATTTTTTGGCGTCGGGACAACTTTAGATGGTTCGTCTAATTTCAATTCTTTGATAACTTTGTCGATAATATTTCTACTTTTTATGATTTTGAATTGGGTTTGATAATATTCGGTGCTTCTGCCATCCATTGACATTACTTCGGCAAATGAAATGACATTGGGATTTTCTTTGTCAATTAACAGGCGGGTTGTTGCTTTGTAGACGGGCTGGAGTTTATGAGTGTGCGTAGCGACACTGATAACTACAATTAGGAATATAAAGATAATGACCCATTTGCGTTTGCGGATAACACGGAGGTAATTCTTCAGGTCGACTTCTTTTTCCTGCTCGAAAGAATCAAAATTTTCTTGTTGATTTAAGTTCATTTGGGAAATTTAAGATGGTATATTTTAGAGTTATGATTTAAGAGGCATTATGTTGGACTCAGGGTTTATTGTTTCGGCAGATTTTAGTGAACTGGCTAATATTGCTATTAGTTCATTTGCTTCATCCAGCAATAACTAAACTTCTCTATTGTTCAGAGGATGATATTCAATAATAAATTAACTATAGCCAAAAGCCACTTTCATCGGCTTCTTGCAATACTATTTCCATGTTTAGCAATAAATCTAGCTTTGGATCTTTCTCTGCACGCTGACCGGTAATTCGCATTTACAGACGCTCCAGATCGTACAAGTTTACTTCCGACAACGCTGTTAACCGTTCTATTTGTTCGTTCTTCTACCAACTTCATTATACTAAGTGCAAATTGAATCGTATCCTGTTTATGTTTGTTTTTAGTTATTCTTTGTTCCCATTTTGGATTTAAGATTGAAAATTTATGATTTATTAAAAATTTCAAACCATTAGAGTGACAAGGATTTCAGACGTAAAAAATGAAATTTGCGTATGGTTGCAAAATTTTAAATCCAAAATTTGGTGTCTTAAATATCAAAAGATTCCTTGAGGAACGATGATGACGTCTTCGGGTTTGAGTTCAATATCTTTGGATTTTTGGCCACGCTTAATGACGTCTTCTAGATTGACAATTATTGTCTCCTGAACACCATTATCAAGACGTACAATTTTGGTTTTCTCGGGTGCTGCTATTTTGGTAAAACCGCTGGCGTGCGTAATTGCAGAAAGAACTGTTCGATTGTTGCCAGTAAGTTCATAAGTGCCGGGACTTTTTACCTCACCGAGTACATAAATTGCATCAGCAATGGGTATGTAAACAGTATCATTGTTCAATAAGGTAATATTCAGGGACAAATTTCCTTTATCAATCAATTCTTTGCGGCTAATTATTATTGTTTCAGGCCCTTTTGGGGTTTCGCGTAGGATCAAAAAATTATCTCCAGCATTTTTATCGGCGCCCCCAGCTTTTGAAATCATTTCCAGTAGTGTTGTTTTTCCCCTAAGCTCGTAACTTCCTGTGCTTTTTGCAGCACCTAAAACAAATACTTTTCTACTTCCATATTCCATAACCAAAACGGAAACCTGTGGATTGATAATATATCCATCAGCTAGAAGATTCTGTAGTTTTTCTTCAATTTGGCTGGATGTAAGCCCATTTACGTTGACTTTCCCTATCAGTGGAAAATTTATGTAACCGTCCAGAGAAACTCGAATCGCATCTTTTGACAAATCTGGTTCCTCGTAGACTATGATTTCAAGCACATCTTTGCCACCTACGTAATAGTCTTCTTCAGATTCTGCGAGAATGCTATGCAGAAAGGAAAGGTAGATTAATACCATGAAGATGAAAGTGGAAAATGGCAAGTATGAGGAGAGATTTAAGATTTTAAAATTAAGATGTAACATGGCTTGTAACGTATTTTAGGATTTAAATAAAAGATGTAAACTTTTTACATCTT
The DNA here is from genome assembly GCA_021772675.1 of Verrucomicrobiota bacterium. Taxonomy (GTDB): domain Bacteria; phylum Verrucomicrobiota; class Lentisphaeria; order JABSQK01; family JAJFLO01; genus JAJFLO01. The sequence continues at coordinate 5,291 of JAJFLO010000098.1, forward strand.
AGGACTGATAATAATTTAAAGTCGTGCTTAACAGGAAGGAGGACTATACACTAAAACTTAGTTGGGGCAAGCAATCCATTTAAGAATTATGATTTAATACGCATCTATACTCAAGTAGTTTCGTCCGCCAAAATTTAAGCTCCATATATGCTTTTTAAGTTTTAAATTTCTTGGAATTTGTTCACCTGCATGGTTAGAATTTTACTGGTACTGCATTGTAGGTATTAGATTTATGGACACATCAATAAGCTTTTGATTCTTCTTGCTCCATGCTGTATTTGATATATAAATCTATTTTTTGAAGACCTTCTGGATCCCAAAATCCTTCTCTACAATTCATGCATACCGTTTGAGGAATATTAGATATTTCTCCATGATGTTCGCTTTAATAAACAGAAATCCGAAAATCCAGTTTATTGCTGCCACAAATCAGACATTTTTTTATTTTTCATAAGTTGAATGTTTAGCGGAAACTAAGATATACAGTCATTCAACATTATTCTCTTTTATTATTTTTCCCTATGTATAGATATAAAATATGATCATATGTAAAACTTTCAATAAACAAACCTATTTGTATGGATCTTATTCTTCCCCAAATCTACAATCTTACTTCTAAAATCATAAATCAAAAATATCTCACATTCAATCATGCACTTTCTTCGTCTTTACAATAATAGTGTTTGTAATAGTATTGGTAATAGTACGAATCTTTACTGAAGTCAACGCCGTTTAACACCGCACCCATGATATTAGTTTTTACCTGTTTGAGCTGCTGAATTGATTTTGCTACCGCGTCTCTGGGTGTTGAGCCGCAACGGATGATAAACAAAACTGCATGAGCTTGCCTGCTGACAATAATAGGATCTGTAACCGACGCGATCGGTGGTGTGTCGACAATGACGCGGTCATAGTTTTTCCGGGCATAGTCTAATAATGTTTTCATTTGCGGGTGACTGAGCAGTTCTGAGGGATTTGGCGGCATAATACCGCTGGGAATAACCGATAGATTCTTGATCTGAGTATCTACGATTATTTCACTGACTTCTATTTGTCTGATTAAATAAGACGATATTCCAGGTGCTTTGGCAACGTTTAATGTTTTGTGGACTGAAGGTCGGCGTAAATCGGCATCAATCAGCAGTACTTTTTCTCCAAGCGAAGCCATAACAATCGCCAGATTGCAAGCCACTGTTGTTTTCCCCTCCCCGGGAAGGGAAGACGTAACCATAAAAACTTTATGTTTGTCGCCATCCGTTGAAAAAAGGACATTTGTACGAATCGTTCGCAAACTTTCGGATATGTTTGACGATGGGTCTTTATGGGCGATTAATTCAATTGAAGCGGATGGATTTTTACCAGATGCAGGCATTTTTTTCCCTTCCGTTAAATGACTCCCGACCAATCCTAAAAACGGGATGCCAAATTTCAAGGGTATTTCGTCGGGTTCTTTGACAGTGTTGTCCAGGTACTCAATCAGTAATGCCAAGCCAATACCTGAAAATAAACCAACTATGATGCCGATGAAAATATATCGTTTTCTGTTGGGCTTAAATGGGCCGAGTGGTGGAACTGCGGAATCGATAATACGAATGTTATTCGTGCGTAATCCTTGTGATAAATCTGCTTGTTTCAAGCGTTTTAACAGAAGTTCGTACATTTGTCGATTACTGGCTGCCTCTCTGTTGAGAACGCCATAACGGATTGATTTTTCGTTGAGAAATTCTAATTCATCCTGAAATTTTATTAATGCGTCTTTTAACGACTGCTCTTCAATTAGAGCCAACTGATAATCAGTGTGAATACTGTCATGTATTTTCTTTATTTCGATGGCGATGATATCATTGATCTGATTAATTTGGGAGATAGTCTGAATCATTTTAGGATGTTTTGGTCCATATTTTCCTTTCAGTTCAGATTGTTTCGCCTTTAAAACAGACAGGTCTTTATTGAGATTTTGGATGAGTTCGTTATTGATAATTTCCTTAAGAGAATTGGCAAGTTCAGGATCTTGAGAGTTTTTATATATTCGTTCCAATTGAATTCGTTTTTTTACTGCCATAGTCAACTCGCCATTGAATTCCGATAGTTGCTCGTCAAGCATTTTTCGTTTATCTTCAATTGAAGTCACTCCTGCGTTTTTGCTATAGATTTGAAGTGCTCTTTCTGAATTTTCGACTTTTTCCTGCATTGAGGTAAGCCTTTCATCCAACCATTGTGCAGCATCCTCGGAGGCATAGAGTCGATTTTCCAGATTCTGTTCGATATATACTTGGGAAATTGCATTGACAATTCTTGTGATTTTCATTGGGTCTAATCCGGTATATTCTAAATCGACTAAACGGCTGTTTTGAATCGGTTTGACCATTAAGGGACCAACAATTCGACGATATAATAGTTCCTTGCTTCTTATTTCGGGATCGTTCATCGCTTCAGGATTGGTTGTTTCTGTAATCGTTGAGTCTAATTTAGATGGTGCTATTATGTCTCTAAGCATTCTTAGCCATCCTTTGACATTACTAATAACCATGTCTTTAATGCTGGAATTTTTTACCTCCGAACCGATCTCGGGTTGTTCATCCAAATTCAATTTCTTGATAACTTTGTTTATAATGTTTCGGCTTTTTATGATTTTGAATTGGGTTTCATAGTATTTTGTGCCTTGACCACTAAATCTCATTACTTCTGCAAATGAGAAAACGTTTGGGTTTTCCTTGTCAATTAATAGGCGGGTTGTTGCCTTGAAAACGGGTTGAAGTTTGTAGGTATGGGTTGTGACGCTGATGACTACAATAAGAAATATAAATATGATAACCCATTTGCGTTTGCGGATGACTCGAAGATAATCTTTAAGGTCGAGCTCTTTCTCCTGCTCGAAGGAATCTAAATTTTCTTGCACTACGTTCATTGAAAAAATTTAAGAAGTATGATTTTGGATTATTTCGTCTCCCCGCTAAACACGCAAAAAAACGCGAAAAAGGAGATTTTAATTAAACTGTGACAATGTTATTCCCAAGCCAAAATGCGAATTCCAGCACTTATGATTGAATTAATGTGAATCTGTTTGAGATCGAGCTTTAGCGAGCAGGCACATTTTTAGTATTTTTCCTCCTCGCCAGAATCTGTGAGTCGGCTTGAGGCGGATTGGTCTCAAAACTTTTTGACCCTCAGAAAAATCGGAGAGTTTTGGCACCTTTTTTTAACAAAATTGGGGATGCTTCACAAGATAGTTTACACTTTTGAGTATGCTGTGATAGAAAATACAAAAAAATAATATCGAATATCGAACAAGAAATGTCGAATCATGAAGTTTTTTCCTTCGTCATTCATAATTCCTTGTTCGACATTCGATATTCAATTTAAATGAAAGGAATATTTTTTAGCAAAAGTGTAAACTACTTTTTCGAGCTTAGCGTGAAGCATCCCCAATTTTTAACTATTTCCGGGGGGCTTGGTGATGAGCTTAGTGAGCTTAGAGTGAGATAGCTTAGTGAAAGAGGTACCGATGTTCTAATATTGGAAGCAGGTAGTTATGTGTTCCCTGTTCATATTGGAAATTTCCCTTGTCAACATCAATTTGGCATTAGGGCGATGAATTTCAGGTATCCAATTATCTCAATGTTGGAGGACCAGTGTATGGTTGGGGATACGGCTATAACTTAGGTGGGCATAGTGTGTTTTGGGGTGCATTCATTCCCCGCATGACTGCTTGGGAATTAGAAACCTGGCCTACAGCCATTCGACAGTATCTTCTCAATCAGGAAGGTAATGATCAAGTTGAAAAACTGATGAGTAACGCTTGAATCTAACTTTCAAAGCGAAGTTCTTCATTTTTTAGCCAATAACTTTCCTTCTTCCTAAAAAACAGCCCGAATTTTTATCATTTATTATTTACGTTTAACTTCAACATAGGTCGTTTGTAGTGAGCCAAGTAATTGGCGTTTTTTGAGCAGTGCAAAAGAACAGCGATGACTCGCGCTTAACTACAAGCATGATCGTTTTGCAATTTTAAAGTTTCTTATATTTAGTGCCTGACCGAAAAGTCGGTTTTTAAAAAAAGGCTAATAAATGTTAGCTAGTTTTAAAAACCATAACGCCGCTCTGCTTTAATTTAGTGTCTGTCCCGAAATATATAAAATACTATTAAAGAAATAGTTACAACTGAAATTTGAAATGAGTTTTCACTGAAAATGGTACAATTCCACGCATAGGTCTGGGGAAATTACGTTGTGTGATATTCATAACAACTT
>JAJFLO010000099.1 GCA_021772675.1 Verrucomicrobiota bacterium
TCGAATGTCGAACAAGGAATTATGAATGACGAAGGAAAAAACTTCATGATTCGACATTTCTTGTTCGATATTCGATATTATTTTTTTGTATTTTCTATCACAGCATACTCAAAAGTGTAAACTATCTTGTGAAGCATCCCAAAAATTTTTCTAATTTTCTTCTTGATATGCGTCCATCAGGATACAAGATTAACTTTATTTCAGATTTCTCACAGACTGAATTTCAGTATAGTTTTAAATCCGATTTTTCAAGTATTAAGCTGTATCATCTCTCACAAATTCTATAAAATATTAAGGGATCTCAATAATTATAATTACAGAAAAAGGAGTATAGAAAATGGCTAATGCTGTAACCTCGGGTTTATGGAGCGACGTTAGTACGACTTTGCCCAGATTAGTCGGGCTGAATACCAACCAGGTGAACTGGGGCATTCCAGCAAACCGTGCCAGACGCCAGAGCGGATATCGCTTTATCGGTCGTACGGTGCCCCTGCGCCTTGATGGCGAGGAGTTTGTGCTGGGAACGTTCACTCACAATAACTTTCCTGTCAGGTCAGGGGGCGCCAATCGTTTCACGATTAAGCTGAGCGCCACCGTGACGTTCGATACAGGAGGCTTCAATCGCACTTTCAACTTCACGTTTAATCACCATGAAACCCCTAATATTGGCAATAAAGCAGCGCAGGCCGACCGAGTCGGGTTTACGTCGGTGTCATCTTCAGAGACGATGGAGATTGAAGGCGAGAGCTACGCTGTGAAGATTGTCGGTTTCAAGCAACAGGGCGAGGTTGTCAACGAGTTCGTCAGCTTTGAGAATTCAGCCAACAGCGCCGTAATTGTCGCCAAACTGGTACATATCGCGAAACCAGAGATCGTGACAGATGAGTCAACAACGTATACCTTCGAAGTGCTTAACCCTGACGGCTCAGTCTTTGGTAAGGGGTGTTTTACTTATGCAGGCGCAGAACAGCCGGTTGATTTAGCCCACATTATGGGTGGCGGCGGGAGCGGTACCGAGTTAACCTCGTTCTGGTACCGAGATCCGTTGGTAGGCAGCATGGACATCAATCAGCTACTTTCAATGAACTTTGTTCTTGGTGTCGATGGCAAACCTTCAAGATTCACACTTAATGCTGCAAACGTCCCGGAAGATAGCCGTGCGTTGGCGGGTGGAATAGCGACAGCGGATAAAGATGGTAGTATATCGGTTCATCGCGGTGACAGTGAAAACAGTGGCTGTGCCGGTCGGAAACTTACTTTTCCAAGTGCGTGTTATTGCGAGGTTGTAGTAGAAGAAGAGGAAGAGGAGGGCGAGATCCCCAAGGTCGATTTGGTTGTGGTCATGGATTCGAGTGTGTCGATGCGCCCTGAAGCCATCAGCCTGAGTGATGCGATTAGCGCATCAATTGAGTCAGCCAAGTCCAAGTGTCCGTCAGACCTGAAAGTGACCTACCTTGGTATTGAAGGGCGGTTCAGTAAGACCCTGTTTGACACAACTATTCGTCAGCATCTTACCGATCTGGGCGTCGCCGAATCAGATATGCGAGGCCGTAAACGGGGCACTGTTGCGGCCGGTGGTGCGCAGGAAGATGGCGCACGTGCCATTGAGGATGTATCGCTTCACCACAACTGGCGCACCGACGCCATGCGGGCGATCTTTTACCTCAGTGATGAAGGTATGGAAGGCGGCGATGCCGTTGATAATGAAGACATCGAGGCGGCGACCCGGGCAATTGATGTTGCCACCACTGCCAACGTGCGTGTGCACACCTATCTGGCAAAGAGCAAGGCTAAACCAGAGGTCATCCAGCTAAACGAAGATGAATTCAAGCGGGTTGCTGAGAGTACCGAAGGCCAGTTCTTCAAGTCCAAGAACACGCTGGACGGTTTCGAGACTATGCTGGAGAAGGTCATTTGTGCCAGTAAAGTGCCAGTGGGTGTGATTGAAATCACACCGTGTCCATGTACTCAAGAAGCGATTGGAGTCTGCCCTTGAGCCAACAGGGTTAGATACTGGCGTTTGCGATACTGATTCTAACAATGTTTTAGCACTGCGGACCAATTGATCGAGTTCCTGCGGGGTGATTTCTTTATCGCGAATTGATGGTTTAGGGGCTGCGCCACGGCCACGAGGGATCTTACCTGTTAGGAGTATGATCGAGCGCAGAAAACTAAATGACTGCTTCTTGTCACCCTGTTTTGAGTAAATCAGAGATTGATAAATATGTATGGCAGCGGGTAGTGAATGGTGAATTTGCATCCGAACTAACTATGAAGATATCGCCGAATTGGACTTATGCGAATCTGAGATCAATTCTGCAAGATTATCTATTGTGTTTGTCATTTTTTTAATTATTTATTTTTCTTAAATTGAAGATCATCTATTTGAAAACGTAGGTTTTTTCTTACCTGGAACGTCTGGTTTTATCCAGCATCCCAAAATAATGAGGAATATTTGTCATCGTTAATCTTAGAAACACGAGGAAACTATTTTGGGTTTGCAGTGTGTTTAGATAATCGACTAATTACTTTCGTCATTAGCTTCCTAATTGACTTACCTAATGGAGTCCGATAAAATTCCTGTCCATCCAAAATGATGTTTTTATATTCCTTGTCAACAGAGATGACTCCAGCATAGCATAGGCCTTTCCCTCAAGGGATTCGCTGGCCATAATTTCTCCCGATTCAACCTCTATGATATACAGTGTTATCGCAACAACGGCATAGTTTCCTTTGCCTTTAAATGATAATAATCGCGTTAGTGCTCAAATTCCGCCCCCTGCTGCATGGTTAAACTCCGTTATAGCTCCTTTGATTAAAAAACGAACATTCTTAAGCCTACCTGATGCTATGCGACCTTGTTTACGGAATCGGGGGTCTTGTTGAATCTCTAATTCTTGGAGTATGGGCCCTAGATCGCTTCGAGTGACAACCGAAAAACGTCTAGATTTTACAAGTTCGTCTACTACTATGTCTCGAACACCTGTACCGATATTTCATTTTAACGGAAAATACGCCTTATTTTCAAAGTCCAAAATAGCAATTGTAGGTATTTTCGTGCTTTCGTATTTCAGGCAGAAGCCTGTACTTATTTGATGTTGTTTGACAACGATACCCGCCACACTCAGGTTTTCGAAATTTGTGTGCCAATGATTTGGAATTTTTCTGTCAATAAAGTATTCAATTCATCGTGATAATCTTTAACGTTTCCTAGCAGTCTGTCGGACTTTGAACGAATCTACTCCGAAAATGCAAAATTAGTCCATTTTTCCTCGAACTTTCGGTAAATATGTCTAATATTCGTCTCAAATCCGTGAAAAAATGGCCAAAATTTATCAATTTTATCGCTACGACGCCAAAGTCCGACAGACTGCTCGGAAATTCATGACGGTATCCTTAAAAATATCATAGGATTTATAATAGCAATTTTTGATGATTTTTTTCTTTAGGAATTTCCATAATCGTTCGGTTAAATTGAGATTAGGCGAGTAAGGCGGTAAAAATTTCATTTTAATCCGACTTATTTAGAGATATTCAGCAATGAGTATTGAACGATAATAGCGTGCATTGTCGCAGCAATTCTCGGTGTAAAAATAAAACAAGACGGCTTGCTTAGCGAGAAGACATTCTTTAACTATCTTCAATTCAGCTAATTATGACTTTTTCAGTTTTTTCTTACGGACATTTTTGAGGATAAATTGTACGAAAAATAA
>JAJFLO010000100.1 GCA_021772675.1 Verrucomicrobiota bacterium
TAATTTATGCTATGTTAAAATACAAACGGAAATTTGATCCGATGATTCTTGACATAAAACATGAATATAATGAAGCAAAAAAGTTACAATCAATTACAAAAATGGTAAAGAATATGGGCTACAAACTTGTCCCGGTTGAGCCCAAAAATATTTAAGTTTCAAAGAAGCGACTATCAAGGCCTCCGATTCTCGGTCTTGGTTAATATAAGAGGAAACTTTGAACCGTTTTTGATCAAGATTAAGAGTAAGATTATGATTAAGATAATCGTGCAGTCAGCCTCAAAACCGGTTTAAGTTTCAAAGAAGCAACCTTCGTCCTGTCTGATTCTCAGCATCGCTTAATTGAATTAGAAATTTGGTTTCGATGTACAGTTGGGCAGTTAATTCTGACACCTGAACAGCAAAACCTGACACCCTAAAAAGCTTAAGTTTCAATGGAGCGAATCCCGAGTCTGCCTGTTTTGCGGCCTCTGTTAATACAAATCGAAAATTGAATTGTGAATTACTAATTGATAGTTGTGAATTGATAATTTTTCTCGTTTTTGGTTTCAGTCATTAGCAATTAGTCGTTAACAATTCACCATTGACAATTCTTAAGTTTCAATGAAGATTCAGGAACTCTTGTTTTGTTCAAGAAGTACCTTGATGCCTCCTGCAATAAATGTCCATTGCAGTATCATTTGATCTCTAATTGGGAATGGTCTTATGTTCATTTCTTTCGCCCAGTCCGGGGAGTCTCCGGTTTTGTTACCGCGCCATTCATGAATTTTCTTTTTCCATTCCTGAATTGTTGTGTGGCCAGAAGACTCCGGCGGAACAATAAATAGAGGCATTTCACTGACCAGTGTTAATGGATCACCACCAAATGCGCGAATCGTTTCCATTGAACTTGGGCGGAACTTTTCGGCCATATCTAGGTCATTTTGTTCGATGAAATATTGACGCATTGCACGGGAATCCGGGCGGGAGCAAAACCCTTTATCCAAGCGGTAAAATCCTTTTTCGCCATTACGCTCAACATCATGAAGATCATAACCCAATTCAATAACTTTTGAATTGCACAAAATCTTTAGGTGATTGCACCTTGGCCACCAGTCTTTCTCAACCAGAAACCAAGGCCCGACGCCTACCGCCATGCCGTGAAGTGAAACATGAAGATTAAACGGATGCGGTGCTGATTGCCACCAATTATAGATTGCGATATTTTCGGGGCGGGTATTTTTATCGTGACTGTCAAAGGGAAACGCAAATTCTACGTCGTCTCCGGGAGGTTCTCTAATGACATGTTTGAGATACGTCATGCAATCGTACTCATCATCATCATCGGTATACCATGATTTATTTTTGATTTCACCATCTGGATTGGTATGCGGGATAATCCACCAGATGAAATTGGTTAGTAGGGGATTTGCGGGAGAAAGGGATTGAAGGTAGGCTACGAAATGCCTTAGTAATCTTGGTCCTACTGGTTCATCGGCGTGGCACCCCCCGATGAGGCTAATGTTTAATGAGCCCTGACCAATAGAGTATGCTTGAATAGGCCTGTGTTCTCGTGAATAGCCGATGATGTTTTCGACGTCGCATGACGGCGTACAGGATAGAATATCGTGTATAAGATCAATTGCTTTTGAGGGTTCTGAAAACAAAATAATATATCCTAAAATAAAGTGGGTGCTTTTGCATGACGCTTTATTAAGATATGATTAATGAATTTAAATGAAACTGCATATCTGAAATAATTTCGGTATATGGGAGTTTTTAAGGTATTTTAGTCACGATTTTTTGATAAAATGGGTCGGTGTTCAATGACGATCCATGATGCCGAATTAATAACGCAGTAATCTTCACTGTGCTTCTTCACGAAAATCCTTGCGATGCTCATGTCCGGAGGCACAGGTATTTATTGAAAAATCCTGTAAAACTATACCGACAGCCATGAGGTTTTCGACAGGTTTCTGTAAAATTGTTGCCTGAAATGAATAACGAATGTCGAAAAACCTACTGCTTGCAGTATATTTGAAATAAAGATCAATAGCCTGATTAATTCATGCGGTTTCTATTGCGAGCCCTTATCTTGTTTCATATATAGTGTTTATCATTTTCAGCGCGTTTACGTAACGAGCCGATTTAAGAATTTTTTTTAGATGTTTCGAGGTTTTTTGCAGCAACTCTTGACGTGTGGGTTCCCATTTTTGTTTGATCTCTTTGATATAGGCATTTAGAAATATACTGAATTGTTTCGGGGTAAAAGTAAATTCTGCACGGATAAATTTTGCGTAACATCGTGCTAGACAGTAACAGCATTTTTCCGGGCTGAATTTACGGGGCCAGGGTTTAGTGACTTCTCGATCAATGAGGACGAGACTTTTTGCATCCCAATATTCGTCATTGCTAGCGGCAATGATGATATCTTTCAATCGAATGATATGAAAAAAACCAGCGTTATTTAACCGACCTAAAAATTCCCCCAATTGTTTAGCCAATGTACATCTTTCGTGATGATTACCATTGAGGAATGCGTCTTCCAGCTCAATTCCTTTTATCTCTTTAACAACGAGTACACCTCGAATAGGCAGTCCAAAGAGTCGTTGTTCTCCCCAGGCGACCGGAATCATTACCGGAAATCCGTTTGCTTTTAGATGGGTAATCAGTTGAAATTCCTTGATGCTTCGGGTATGGGGCTTTGCAAATCTAAAACACATTGCGATAGATCGGTTAAACGCTGCACTTAGGCTGCGTTTAATAAAAAAAGTTGAATTTTGCTTGTCGGATAATGTTAGGCGTATAATTTGTGTTTCATTGGAAAAGGATACGAGCGTACCTGATTTAGTATCCATGAGTGATTCAAACGAATCAATACCATGATCCTTCAACGACACTTTATAGGATTCGTCCAGGTGAAACTCTGTGGTTTCAATTATCGGGAAAAATTTTGTAAGTTTTCGTAACATTAAGTAATTTCGACATATTCCTGAATCCATATGATATTGCGGATTCAGATTTTATCGTGTTATTAAATTTTCACTGTTAGAAAGAAAAATGGATTATCCACAACAAGAAAATATATTTCGAGAGTATTCAAATAAGAACGTTCGTGGCGTTGTTATCGAAAAATCTCCATTGAATGTCTGGCTTAATAAACCAAATGATCCATTTAGATTGCTGGCAGGTTGTGCAAAAATCATTAAAACAGATACAAAAACAAAAACAGGTTTGGTTCAAATAACTGATACTACCGCTGACATTTTCGTTAAGCAATATAAGCTGCTTCCGCAATTTCGCATTCTCAAATTGATATTTGGACAAAGCCGAGCGCTTAACGTATGGAATATCGCCTGGCATTTATATAATAATAATGTTCCTGTAGCAAAACCTATTGCCTATTTTGTCTATCATGACGGTGACTATAAAGGGACGGGATATTACTGTTGTGAGGCTTTAGCTGATTGTAAGATGCTTGCAGATATTGCTTATTATGATAAAAAATTATATGAGAATCTCTTGAAATCAGATTTTTTTGAACGTGTGTTGAATAATATTACGATGATCCATCAGCTTGGGATTTCTCATGGCGACATGAAGTGGACGAATATACTTGTTAATGAAAAAACATTTGATTTTTGGTTTATCGATCTGGATGCATGTGTTAGGCATCGTCGCATGAAACTTGATTATTTGGCCAGCCGTGATATTTCAAGGTTTGTTGTAAATGCTGTTGAGGCGGATACCAGTAATGCGATGATTGAGAAGTTTTTAGATATCTATGCAAAGGGCAATGATTTTACTATCAGTAAACTAAAACAAATAATCAGACCTAGAGTACAAAGATTGTTAAAACGTAAAAAATTGTCGTGCGAATTCTTTAAAACACACTAGACTGGATTATGCATAAAATTTTGTGATGAGAGTTATTAGATTGCGTTAAATTAATGGGTTATGAATATTGTTTGCGTGCAGAAATAGTAAACTATTTCGAACCCGTAGAACTTTATAACTCGTTGAAAATAAGTGATATGTTGGCTCGTAATAAGAAATTTGTGAATAATTCAGGCTAGCAATTCAGCATGGCTCAGGATCATTAAATCATATTCGAGAAGGTCGTTGGAAGTTCACAACTTCAGTTGTGGTTTTTATCAATTTGAATAACCCTACCGAAGTTGTGAACTTCAACAAACGCACATGAATTCAAACATAAGCGTTGGAGTATTCATAAAAAGCGGCAAAACTAAAAGAGGATCATTTTGGCAAAAATTCTAAAAACATTAATACGAAAAACATTCCTGAATACCTATGATAATCTGGTGGCTCTTGATGACCCATATTATGTTCTGGATAAATTACTTCGACGACAAAATGTCAACGGAATTCTTGATGCAGGTGGCAGTAATGGCAGGGTTACAAAAAAGTTATTACGCTTTTTCCCGGATGCCACTGCTTATTTATTTGAGCCAAATCCAGACTATAAAGAGACATTGGAAAACCTGGCATCAGAAAACGCAAGAATTAAACCTCAATTCATTGCACTTTCTGACAAATCTGATACTGCTGAATTGAATATAACCAGTAACATCGGATCAACCTCTTTATTTCAGCCGAATAAGCAATTTTCTAAATCGCACCCAAACGAAACTGCTTTAGAAAAGACGGTGAGTATAACAACACAAAAGCTGGATGATTGGGTGGAGGAAAATGGAAATCCCACGATTGAACTAATGAAATTTGATATTCAATCTGGAGAATTATTAGCGCTGAAAGGGGCAAAGAAAACGTTGTTATCGTCAACATTGGTTATCTACACAGAGATCTTCTTCAATCCCATGTATGAACATGGTGCAATTTTTAGTGAGATCGATTTATTTTTAAGAGAATTCGGATTTGTTCTCTATAATATTTATAAACCAATGTCCGATGATAATGGTCTTTTAAATCAAGCCAATGCTGTATATATCCATGCAGAAAAAATTGGCATTTAAAGAGGTACCTGATTTTGGTAAACTCTGGAAATTTAGGCATTTGCGGTTCTCGGTCAGAATATTATAGACGCGACATTGAACGTCTTGTTCAAGGGATGTTGCCTGTTGGTTGGGAATGGGTTAAAAGCTCAAAGAAAACAAAGGTAGCCCGTCGAAATAGTCCGCTGGTTTATTACAAGGAGTTTTTATCCAGGTCACGATTTGAAGTGTTAAAAAATGTGGTCAAAGGCAGTCGGGGAGAACGGGCAAGAATACACGGCGATAGTCTTATTTCTCATGGTTTTAACGCCCCTGTTCCTTTATGTTGGGGAGATGATCACAAGCATAACTTTATCATTTTTGAAGGCATTGAGGCCGAACCTATCGGTGGTTACATTTATTCAAATTGGGGTCAAAAACTAAGCAATAATGAGCTGAAGTTAAAATATAAATGTATTGCCGCATTGGCGACTGAAGTTGGACGTTTACATCGTTCTGGCATTGTCCATGGAGATCTAAGATTAAACAATATCTTAATAAATGTTTCAGAAGATCAATCACCAACCTTTTATTTTCTGGACAATGAGAGAAATGAGCAGTATGGCGTGATTCCGGAAAAGTTAATTGCAAAAAATCTCGTGCAGTTAAATCTCATTTCCCCGAAATTTATATCATTTAAGGATCGATTTCGATTTTTTCATTCTTATAATAGTGTCTATAAACGATTTAATATTGATTCGCAGAAATATCTAGTTAAAAGAATCTGGCAGCTAACCCTAAAGCGGTTCGCGAGACCTTCATTAAGCGATTGTTACAAAGATTTACAGAAAATTGTAAATAATTAATAGTGTGTAATCATGTATCCAGTTTTATTCTGAACCCTGAACCCTGAACCCTGAAACCTGAAACCTGAAACCTGAAACCTGAAACCTGAAACCTGAAACCTCCGCGTTGTGGCAACTAATCGCTACATAATACAATGCTCGTTAGATATCGCTTTTGGACCTGACGTCACGGATTCAGGTTATATTAAAAGATTACTATGCCTACTGACGTTAAAAAATTTCATATCATGCATTTGCTTCTTGATAATAGTTTTCAGTGGCCGTTAGCTGAAAACTTAATCAAAGGCATGGACCCAAACAAATTTAAACAATCGGTATGTTATCTGTGCGGGGACAAGAATCAAAGATCGTCACTAAAAGATGCTGGCTTTTCGGTCATAAATTTAGGTTATACCAAAACGCAGTTACGTCGGTTAAATATCAGGCTATTGTGGCATTTAAAAAAAGAAATGGAAGACCATGAAATTGATATCATTCATTGTCAGCGGCATAAACCGACAGTTTATGGAACATTAGCATCTATTTTTGCTAAAAAATGCCCGAAAATCATTACAACCGTCCATGGGAGAAATCGGACGCGATCAATTAATCGAAAACTTCTGAATTGTTTGGTATTAAACAGGGTTTCAAAGATTATCGCTGTGTCTGATGCGGTTAAAGATGATATATGCCGGTCAAATTGGCTAATGAAATCGCATAAAGTAAAAACCGTTTACAATGGAATTGATAGTGATCTCTTTAATTCAAACTTATCCAAGCAAGAAGCTAGGGAAAATCTTGGTTTGCCTGAATCAACATTCATCTTTGGCACAGCCGGCCGATTGACTAAAGTAAAAGCTCATAATTTGCTTTTAGATGCATTTGCCGTGATCTACAAAGATAACAATCAATGCAGTCTAGTGATTGCTGGTGAAGGATCTCTTCGCGCGAATTTAGAATTGCAGTCTGAAAAATTGGGCATTAAGGATAATGTTTTTTTTCTCGGGCAGAGAAAAGACATTCCTGAGGTTTTACGCGCACTTGATGCATTTGTGTTACCATCTCTTTCAGAAGGACACCCACTGGTTCTATTGGAGGCAATGGCTGCTGGCTTACCAGTCATCGCATCTAATGTGGGTGGAATACCGGAAATTCTCTATGAACCGAATTCTGCCCGATTAATTTCACCCAATAGCGTCGATGACCTTATAAATGCTATGATAGTCTTATATTCAGAAGGGGTATCTCAGCACGAACTAATTGGACGGGAATTGAAAACCCGAGTCAATGAACGATTTACTGTTGGCCAAATGGTTACGGCAACATCAAAATTATATAATGAGATAATTTAGCCGGATTATTCATGAAGTTTTGTAATGAGAGTCAGCAGATTGTGTAATATCATTGAGTTTGAATATTATTTGCGTGCAGGCTTCCAGCTCGTAGAGAATAATGTTGAAAATCCGCCGTGGTGGAAACTATTTCGAATCCGAAGAATTTTATAACTCGTTGATATTATGTGATATGACGATTCGTAATGGAACGTTTATGAATAATCCAGGTTAGCTTTAACTTATTTTATTGATCTTATACCGACAGCCATCAGGTTTTCGACAGGTTTCTGTAAAATTGTTGCCTGAAATGAATAAGGAATGTCGAAAAACCTACTGTTTGCAGTATACCTGAAAATATAGGAAAATTGAATCAGGAGTGTTATTATTCAATTTCTACGAAAAAATGATAGGGAGAATCTTTTTTCCCTAATATAATTTTATTCTTAGATTTTTCTAAAATACACTGACCTTCGTTTCGCTTTCCTCCTAATATTTTGCCATTGACAATTGTACCGTGAAAACTTCCTCGGTCAATGAGTTTATAATCATCACCATCTCGTTCAATTGACAAATGATTTTTTGATATATTATAAGGTTCTCTATCGTCAATGAACAAATCATTTACATTGACTGAAAATCGTTCAGAACGCGTCGACTGTCGTCCAACTCGAAACGGAAAATCAAGTATTACAATCCCTTCTTTGGGGATATTCGGATATTCAATTCTATTTGCGGGGAAAAATGTAACACGGTGTTCTTTTGAATTAGTATTAGATGAGAGGCATTGAATTGAGTCTAATTCGTTTTGATTGACTCGTGACGTTAATTGTCGCAAGCGTTCAAAAAAAACGCCTAAGAATTTCATTGCTCTTTCAGGACTTTCAAAAAGTGTTTCGACAAATTCTTCTTGATAAATAGAGGTTAAAACAATAGTGCCAACCGCCCGGGCCGATGCGGATCGAGGTTTTTCGTCAATGAGTCCCATTTCACCAAAGATATCTCCAGGCCCAGATGTCGTTAGTTTTACTGAGTGTTCGTCATTTTCTCTTAAAAACTCGACATACCCCGATTCAATAATATAGGCTCGTTCACTTGTATCTCCCTGCCTGAATATATACTGTCCTGCCGAAAAAGTAATTCGTTCCATATTTCACTCTTTGAAAGTGATTAAGATTACGGGTATAATGTAACTTAACCTGCACTATTCATAAACTTTAGCAATGAGAGTCGAAAGATTGCTTAAGGTCAATGAATTATGGCATTTATCCGCGTACAGGAATAGTGAACAATTTCGAACCCGGATAATGGTGTAATTCATTGAAATTATGTGATATGTTGACTCGCAATAAAAAGTTTTTGCATAATGTAGGTTAAGTTACCTTTTTGAAATAATGCCCAGATTGTAAAGTGAGGGATTTTTCGGAAGTCTGTCGGTCCATGCCCGACATGATCTTACTCCCTTAAATCACCCCTTCCTATGGGGTTAGATAATATAACGAATTTTCACCAAAATTCTACTCGATTTTTGAATTAAATAACGAAAGGTCATCATGTATAATAGTTCAGATTTGCGTAAAGGTTTGAAAATAGAGATTGATAATCAACCCTGGGCGGTCACCGAATTTGATTTTTGTAAACCAGGAAAAGGCCAAGCTCTTTATCGATGTAAACTGAAGAATATGATAACAGGAACCACGATGGATAAAACTTACCGGGCAAGTGATAAAATTGGTAAACCGGTATTGGAAGAACGTGAATGTATTTATAGTTATGAAGATGGTGAAAGTTTTATATTCAGTGACGACAAAACTTATGAAGAAATATATGTAAAGTCTGAAATTTTGGGAAACAATGTAAACTTTTTGATCGAAAATGCTGAATGTAAAATTTTGCTTTTTAATGACGATCCCATTGATGTTACACTTCCTATTTTTATCGAAAAAGTAATCAAAGAAACTGAGCCCGGGGTCAAGGGGGATACAGCAACGAATGTTGTCAAACCGGCAACACTTGAAAATGGGTATGAAATTCAAGTACCCTTATTTGTGAATGAGGGAGATCTTGTTAAGATTGATACCCGCACCGGCGCCTATGTCGAACGTGTCAGCAAAGCATAACAATTTAATTCTAAGAAGTCGTCTTCTAAAGTTAATTAGAGACTTTTTTTATGTGAATGATTTCATTGAAGTCAATACTCCGATCATGGTTAAAACTCCAGCTTTGGAGGATCATATTGATGCGATTCGTTCAGGTAACGGATATCTTCGCACCTCTCCGGAATTGCATATGAAACGACTGCTTCAGTCTGATTGTGACAGGATCTTTCAGATTGGCAGTTGTTTTCGGAAAGGTGAAAAAGGTCGACTGCATAATCCGGAATTTACTATGCTGGAATGGTATATTGTCGGTTTCGATTATTTGGATATTCTGGAAATGATAACTGAACTGATTCGATATATATTTAGTGAATTGGTGAACGGCATGCAATTAAGATATCTTGATCAAACACTGGATGTCGGGGGTGCCTGGGATAAGTTGACTGTTGAATCCGGATTTTTGTCATTTACAGATACTACGGTGAGTGAGGCATTAAAAAATGGTCAATTTGAAGCTCGGCTGGTTCATAACATTGAATCAGGATTTTCTTCCACTAAACCTACCGTTTTAATGGATTTCCCAATAGAATTAGGTGCCATGGCTCGTGCCTCCCAAAATAATTCAGCAATAGCAGAACGTTGGGAGTTATATCTCGGGGGTTTAGAGATTGCTAATGCCTATAGCGAATTGATAGATCCAGAAGAACAATTAATTCGATTTAAGCGAACCGCAGAATTTCGTGAGAAAAGTAATCTTGAAGTCTATCCTATTGATAAGGAATTCATTCAAGCATTGGAGAATGGGATTCCAGAGTGTGCCGGATGTGCGCTAGGTTTGGACCGATTATTGATGATACTTTCAAATAGAAAATCTATTGATGAGGTAATTACTTTCCATTAATGCAGCAATTATGGGCGAATGTTTTTTAGGCATTAGATTTCATAAATGTATATAAATAATTCGTATAGTTTACATGGATGCCAGTATTTTGGAGTTCAAGCTTCAGCTTGTTTTTTGTCTTTTTGAAGGGTTAAATAAGCAAGCTGAAGCTTGAACTCCAAAATATCGGCAATTCAATCCCAAATAAATTCATTGTAATCTTAAATGCGTTTCACCCATAATTGCTGCCATTAAGATCTTGAATACGGACTCCATTTTTGTGTATTCATAAATTTGCTTTTCTATTCAATTATCGATTAAATTAGCCTGAATAATTCATGCGATTCGTCGCGAGAGTACTTAACTCGCTCATAATAAATTGATTAGAGAAAATTTCACAGTGAAAGTGGATTTTCATTCACTGAGATGTAAAATTAAGTTAATCGGCTTATTTGAGCACAGATTAGGGCTCGAAGCAGAATACTGATGAATTATTCAGGTTAGATGTATTAAGATTATTTATAATGAATTAATTTGAATTCTGAATACTCCTGATTACTGTTACCTACTTGACATTTAAGTATAGCTAATTTAGTAGCAGATTTATCAAATATATTCCGGCATAGCTCAGCGGTAGAGTAGGTGGCTGTTAACCACTTGGTCGTTGGTTCGAATCCAACTGCCGGAGCCATTGGTTTTTTGATTTGTAACCTTTTTATTATAAATCGGTTACGTTTAATTTGTGGTTTTTACCAGTTTGAACGATTGGCGCACCATTTGAATCTGATTGATTTGTCTAAGACTATCAACAAGATACTGCATCAAAATCCGCATGGCTCCCCCTCATCTATTAATTGTTTTTAGTCGGGTAAATATTGAAATAATTTCCGATTGATATAATGTTAATATCAACATGCAGATTAATTGTGATGTATAGGAGTTGAATCGAACTATCAGTTATTTTGACGCGGAATAGAAATGCCGACAATCCAGAAAATTACAGGACCATACCGATTCTATTTCTATAGTTTTGATTGTAGTGAACCTGTTCACATTCATGTTCAGCGAGAAAGGATGGTTTGCAAGTTCTGGCTTGAACCGATCACTCTGGCAAACAATTATGGTTTTTCTGCAAAGGAACTTAACCAAATTCGGAAATTGATTAGAAATTACATTATTGAAATACGAGACGCATGGCATGAACATTGTGGATAATATTGAACCTCGCATTAAAAACATTCACATTACGGAAGATACAATTGTTGCGGAGTTTATTGATGGCAGGATCGTTAGCGTCCCGCTGGCGTGGTCATGGCGTTTGTCAGATGCGACACCGGAGCAGCAAGAAAATTGCGAAATTATAGGTGACGGTCAGGGAGTACACTGGCCTGAGATCGATGAAGATATAAGCGCAAACGGAATGTTGAATGGTGTTCCAGCAAGACCACCTAAGCAAGAATCTCTGTCAGTACATTAATTTTTAGATACCTTTAATCCGCTTCCTTTAATTACACATCTTTTGAAATTCCTAACTCGACAATTTTCCTGAATTGCGTTAGTTGATCATTACTACTCCTGACTGAACAGATAGGACGCAATCGTCTTTCAGTCAATAGTTCTCGTTGATGTGTTGAGTCGCATGTTTGGATGAAATCAAGGATCTGCGGGGCAAGGTTGAGGATGTTTATCATCCGGTAAAGATGAATTCGGGAGAAACCAAGTCGGTTCGCGATTTGTGTTTTGGTCATATGCGGATTTTGATTAACTATATCGGCGTAGGTTCTTGCTTCATTTACGACATTGACTTTTTCGTTGAAATATTGGAATTTTCGTTCAGCACGGATAGAATCTCTTAGTTGTCGTTTGGAGATGATGCGTCTGCCATTAAGACCGGTTTGTTTGGCATCGAAAACAATGGTTTGAAACTTGTCATCAAGTTGAATGAAATAAGGCAGTTTTAGACGATAAAATAACGGTTTTGTGTCATAAGTCTTTGGTAATAAGGCGCGCAGATTGTTGCACTTGGGGAGCCAACCCAAAGAGGCAAATTTGAAGTAGCGTAGGTGGCAGTTAATCCGTCGGCTGACGGATTCGAATTTTAACCGCCATAGCCGCTTAGTGACGGCGGTCCAACTGCCGGTGCCAAAAATGGCATGACTTACTTTGTTTATGTTATTACAAATCCTGACCGTAAAACTTACGTGGGACACACCAACAATCTGGACCGTTGACTTGCCGAGCACGACGATCCTTTCAATTCAAACTCCAAATTCACTAAACGCCACCCTGGTCCATGGTCTGTCTTACATCAAGAGGCATTTTTTACTCGATCTGACGCAATGAAACGGGAAAAAGAATTAGAGACAGGGAAGGGGCGAGATTTTATCAAATCTCTCGTAGATAGACCCCGTTCGAAAAGGTCATTAATTTTTCAACTGCCTACCACATTGAAATTATTGAATTCATTTTTTAGATTTTCGCAGGAATTGTCAAAATAAATCCTGATATTATTTCTGAGACGGTTATGGTTTTCATTATTTTCAA